>CAZMVK010000124.1:0-10995 GCA_964569545.1 uncultured Bdellovibrio sp. | reverse complement strand
GAACTCTATAACATACTCAAAATGACTTACCCTCAAAATTCTGAATCTAACATCGAAGAATTAAAAACAATTGTTATCGAGGGAGCCCAAGCCCTACGCATTGATTTTTATCCCGAAGATTTTAATCACCTGGATCAATGGAAACCATTTTCTGAAGCCATCTTTGCCGTCAATGCAGAACAAAACAAACGACGACTGGGCGATGGCGAACCTTCAGATCGCTACCTTGATAAGCTCTACGCTATCGAAGATACTATTGCCAAATTAAATGATGCAGATCTTGCCCATTACACATTTGAATTCGTTTCTCGTATGACTGCCGACAGCTGCAGTAAAGATTGCGAAAAAGCATTTGAAACATTCGCTAAATATTTTATCAACAAACCCAAAGCCAAAAAAATATTAACAGATCAAGCTCAACCTTACTCTTTTCTCGTCGACAAAATTAATCTTATCTTTCCGCGAGCAGAACAAATATACAACCTAGAACATAACAGTAAAAAATCAACTGCGAAGCCTAAGACTCAAAGCGAATCTTTATCCAACCAACAATCATCGATAGACAACGATTTTACTGATCCATTTCTGGTTTGCAAAAAAATAAAACAGATATCGAATGCGAACAATTGCTCCAGCAGCAGAACAATCATCTCTCGATTTATATATCTGGACAATGATGCTGATGAAATCATTAAGACCCCTGATGAATGCGGACACATGGTCACAATCAAAACCATCAACACAACCAGATCAAGCAAAAACAAAACGCAAAAAACAGAAAAAATAGTCCGCTTAGTCGTTCAGGTTTTTAACCAAAACTCTGGTTATAAATTTAACGAAAATTGGCAACTAAAAAATCTACAGACTTTGAAAAACAGTTGTAAATAAATACATGAGTATTTTGTTATAAAATCTATTACTGGTCTTAATTAAATATGCATGAAATCGACTGAGTTGTTTGTTAATTTCTTTCGCATCCAATGAAAGTGAGGAAAATATTTTGAAAAATAAATTTAAGATATACACTGTTATTTTCTCGCTAGCTTTGTTTTCTCAAACAAAAAATGCAAAAGCAGAAGCATCACCAACCCAGACACAACTCAGAGCTTGTTACCAAAGTTCTTTGGACGAAGCTAGTTCTGAAGAAGATAGTGACCAACAGCGGGGGTCATTTACAATTGAAGACATCGAGAACCCTGACACTTTTTTTGCTGATTGCGAGACAATAGATTATGAGATCATAAAAGAGATGTACGTTGAATATTACAACAGTGAAAAACTCAACGTATCAACAGATTATCATTCTGATTACGATCAATACAAACAACACGTCAATGAAACCATTGATAATTTAAAAATAGATTTCAAGCCAGAAGATCTAAGTAAACTCGATCAATGGGAACCATTCGCCAATGCCACACAATCGATCCGCCATGAATACGACAATCGACTAAATTCTTCGTTTCGATCAAAGGATTACATCAATGATCTTTACTCGGTGGCTTTATTATTCAATAAAATAGATGATTCTGCCCTCGGAAATTATGCATACAACTACTTAACAAATATTTCAGAAAACAAATGCAGTATCGATTGTGAAATCGTATTTGATTTTTTCAAAAACATTTTAAGCAACAGACCAGAAGCCTTAAAAAAACTCTTAGTTCTATCCAGACAGCATTATGATTTCATATTTGACAACATCGAACTTGGATATCGCAGCGCCGAGATAAAACGACAAACCAGTAAAAGAATAAAAGACATTCAGCTTGACCATCCAAAAAACTTCAATTCCAACATTCAATCTTTGGAAATCAAAAGATACTCAAATCCAAAAACAATCTGTGAACAAATTAAACATATCCCAGTTGCAAAAAACTGCAGATCTGCACAATTTATCTTGAACAAATTAATCACAGTCGATCTGGTTGCCGACGAAATATGGAGCGATATCGACCAGTGCGAAAACACTTTAGTTTTAAAAACCAGCCACTTGGCACAACCGCTATCCAAAAATAATAAAATGAAAGCAAAAGAAAATCTAAGCTTAATCATTCAAGTTTTTAACGATAACTCAGGGTATGTTTTCAATAAAACTTGGCTTGTCAAAAGTTTGCAGGATCTAAAGAATCAGTGCTCTGCTTTATAAATCACCAAACTCAAAAAAAATGGCAGCAAGCCATAAGCCGCTGCCATTAATAAACTCTATTTAGATCTATCTATAAATCTTTATTAGAGATTAGAGACGACCGCTTCGTAAAACCTCACTGGTTGCACGAAGAGCATCTACCCACGTAAAGATTCCAACTAATTTTTTATTATCCACCACCAAGGCGCTGCCATATTTGTGGTGTTGCATTTCATCACAAACATCTGCCAAATTTGCGTGAGGGTTGGTCATGTATGGATCAGCAGAGTAAGCTTCAGATACAGTCATCGTTCTTGGATCTACATGTTTCTACCATCTTGATGTCACGGTCAGAAATAATACCCACCAAATGACCACCATCTAACACTGGTAAATGACGAATGTTAAATTCGCGCATCATGTGTTGTGCCTTTTCTAATGTAGCATCCACACCCACTGTGTGCGGCATTGCAGTCATATATTTTTGAATTACAGGAATTGCTTTAGACATATTAGACCTCCGTCGTTATGGGGGCATTATACCTTAACGCAGAAAAGCAACTCTAGAGTCTTACATATTTAAATATAATCAGAGACAATTTGCCTCGGCCATCCGCTATCGCCGCGCCGCTCTCGACTACTGCAATTCTAAAATTCAAAAGTCAGCTGTCTGTCTAATTTGAATGTCTGAATTCATTGCCAATTTGACTGTCTAATATATGAGTGACGAACTTTGTGACAGTCCTAAATATTTTACTAATAAATTACGAGCGACAAAGCTCCTGTGGTCATAACTTTCAGTAGAGAGAGAATTTTGCTGTTGGCGCAGAAAGTGCTTAGAGGTTTGACAGGAGGCTGAGTGATTCTTAAAGACACTTTAAGGACCAAGTTCAGGTAAATATGACAATCGCACATGAAGCTATCAGATTGTTTCTTGCCGTCAGTGCTTTGATTTTGGTGGGGATGTTATCTAACCCAATGGGTGGGGATTTTACTCGCCAACCACAATCAACAATGAGTGCTGAAAAAGTTAAAACAGCAAAACCATTGAATACAAAACAGGAAGAAAACAAACACAACGCAAGAGTAGCATTAGTTAACAGCAACAAAGTTAATCAGGTTAACCAGCCTCATCAGGCTAAACAAGCCAAGCCATTCAAACAAGCAAAATTACGAAATCAATTTCCTATACGATCTGGCGGAAGATGGGTTTTGTTACCAGCAAATTATCACGCAGGAACAGTAGCATTGAGAAAATAAAATCTTGATCAGAGTCTCAATAGACTCGAAACCTAAGACTGACAGATTTTCCAGAATGTAGCAGGTTCAAGCGAAGCACCACCGACCAAGAAACCATCAACGCCAACAACAGCTGCCAACTCTTTGGCATTATCAGCTTTAACGCTGCCGCCATAAAGCACGGCCACCTGATTAAAGCCCATTTCTTTCAACACAGCATGAATCTGTTGATGAGCTTCAGCAACTTGCTCAAGACTTGCCACCTGACCGGTACCAATTGCCCAGATAGGCTCATAAGCGACAACCAATTTTTTCTGCGGGTCGGCCGCACTGAGATCAGCTTTTAATTGTGCAGTTAAAACTTTCAAGGTTTCATTATTTTTTCTTTGTTCTAAAGACTCACCAATACAAAGCATCGCAGTTAGATCCAAAGCCTGAACTGTTTTAACTTTCTGAGCAAGCAGAGCATCTGTTTCTGCAAATAATGAACGACGCTCGCTGTGTCCAATCAAAACATAACCAGCCCCCAAGTCTTTCACCACTTGAGCCGAATTCTCACCGGTAAACGCGCCTTGCAACTCACAATAAACATTCTGCGCCCCAAACTGAATCGAAGCCGAAGAATTATTTTGTGAAGCAGAAAGGCAAACAGAAAGGCTTTGAGAAACAGCCTCTAAACAAATAGCACTAGGAAAAAAAACAATCTGATCCTTAGAACCACCAGCAATAAAATCCTGAGCCAACAAATTAAATTCAGAAAAAAACAAACGAGCCTGAGCAGGATTCTTAAACAACTTCCAATTAGCAGCAAAAATTCGAGCCATAAAATTCTCCAAGGAAAAAGAAAAAACAAATCAAAAGCAATAAAACAATCCCAACCCATCCCCTCCCCATGTATGACAAAAAAAAGGAAGGAGAGCTTTAGCGAGAAAGGGAATGCCCTTCTTAAACGATCTCCGCCCCGCCAGGATGGCGTACCAAAGGGCGGCGAGGCCAGGAAGGCCGCATCGTTTAAGAAGGGCATTCCCTTTCCCGCAAAAGCGGATCAAAGATTCTCAGAAGATTTTTTAGCGCGCAAAACTTCAAGACCAGGCAAACGATCCCCTTGCAAATACTCAAGCGAAGCCCCACCACCAGTAGAGATGTGAGTCATCTTATCAGCATAACCAGAAATCTCAACAGCAGCAGCTGAATCACCACCACCAACAATTTTTACAGCATTGCATTCAGCCAAAGCCTCAGCAATTCCAAATGTACCTTTAGAAAAAGCCGGGGTTTCAAAAATGCCCATTGGACCATTCCAAAAAACTGTAGCCGAAGACATGATCGCCGCACGATAGTTTTTCAAAGTCAGCGGACCAATATCGACTCCCATAAAACCTTCTTCGATATTTTGACTTGTGCAAAGAGAACCTTGCCCAGAAGCAATATCCTGAGTCACAACATGATCCACAGGTAATAAAATAGTCTTATTACGAGCCTCAATACGTGCCATCATCTCACGAGCATAATTGATCTTGTCTTGTTCAACTAATGATTTACCAACAGCAAAACCTTTGGCTTTTAAAAATGTATAAGCCATGGCTCCGCCAATAATAAAACCATCAACCACATCAATCAATTTTTCTAACACTCCAATTTTATCGCTGACTTTGGCGCCACCTAAAATAGCAATATAAGGTTTTTTAGAGTGACCTAATAATTGATCTAACATTTTAATTTCTTTTTCGATCAGAAATCCAATGCCTTTATTGCGCATCAAACGCGGCAAAGCATCAATGGAAGCATGGGCACGATGAGAAGCTCCGAAAGCATCATTGATATAGATCTGCGCGTGATTGGCCCAGACCTGTGCAAGAATTTCTTCGTTCTCAGTTTCACCTTTGTCCCAACGTAAATTCTCAAGCAGAATCAGTTGATTTTTTCTGAGGTTTAAAAGCAGATTTTTAACCAGCTCTGCAGATCTAGGATCTTCGACCAAGATCACTTCTTTTTGCAAAAGCTCAGTCAAACGATTTGCTACTGGCTCCAGAGATGAATTTTTATCGCCAAAAGCCTTTGGACGCCCAAGGTGCGATGCCAAAATAACTTTGGCACCTTTATCAAGAGCATACTGAATCGTAGGCAGACTGGCACGAATACGGGTT
Source organism: uncultured Bdellovibrio sp. (assembly GCA_964569545.1). Lineage (GTDB taxonomy): Bacteria > Bdellovibrionota > Bdellovibrionia > Bdellovibrionales > Bdellovibrionaceae > CAZMVK01. The sequence goes on along the minus strand of CAZMVK010000124.1, from coordinate 5,481 downwards.
TCATCTGTGATCTTTCCATCAACCAATGGCACATTCAGATCCAAACGCATAAATACGGCTTTGTCAGCCAGTTCAAAATCACGAATGGACTTGATACCTTTTAAACCCATTGCCATTAAAGACCTCTTCCTGCCATGTAAATTGCAAAATCAATCATACGGTTTGAAAAACCAGTTTCATTATCATACCAAGACATCACTTTAGCTAGTCGAGTGCCGACAACCATTGTTGATTGCAGATCCACAATCGAAGAATTTTTATTACCATTGAAATCAACACTTACCAGTGGCGCATTCTCTGCAGCCAAAACGCCTTTCAAAGCACCAGCAGAAGATTTGCTCAAAGCTTCATTGATAGAAGCCACTGTTACATCTTTGCTCGCATTAAAAGTAAAATCCACCAAACTGACATTCGGTGTTGGAACTCGCACCGAGATGCCATCAATTTTACCTTTCAATTGTGGCAATACCAAACCGACAGCTTTCGCAGCACCTGTTGTCGTTGGAATCATGCTAACCGCAGCGGAACGTGCACGACGTAAATCTTTATGAGGAGCATCTAAAATCTGTTGGTCATTTGTGTAAGAGTGAACAGTTGTCATTACACCGCTCTCAATACCAAATGTTTCATGTAATACTTTTGCCATAGGAGCTAAACAATTTGTCGTGCAAGATGCATTGCTGACAATGATATGTTTGCTTGGATCATAAGTTTCATGATTGATACCATAAACAATTGTCAAATCGATACCGTCTGCAGGTGCTGATACCAAAACGCGTTTTGCACCAGCTTGCAAGTGGGCCATGAATTCTTCACGTTTTTTAAAAGCACCAGTACATTCAAGAACAACATCAACACCCCAATCTTTCCACGGGATTTCTGCTGGATTTTTAGTTTTGCTTACAAGAATTTTTTTACCATTTACGATCAGATTTTTTTCATCATGCGAAACTTCCATAGGAAAGATTCCATGAGTGCTGTCATATTTTAACAGGTGAGCAATACCTTCGATGCTGTCTAAGCTGTTGATGCCGACGATATCTAGCTTGTCAAAACCTTCTCGAAATAGAACGCGACCAATACGACCGAAACCATTAATACCAACTTTGATTTTTGACATGTTTGCCTTCCTTTTTTAAATATTTTTTTGCAACTCACCGAATGTCGAATTTTCGAGAGAAAAAATCAATCAGCAATTTAAATTTTAAATAATTTTCGGGAACAGTTGACGCGCATTTTCGTTGGTGATTTGCGATAACTGCTCCAAGGTGACACCTTTAAGCTTGGCGACCAGCTCTGCCGTGTGCACCACATGAGCAGGAGTGTTTTTTTGTCCACGCACGGGAACCGGCGATAAAAATGGCGAATCTGTTTCTACATGCAGACGATTGAGCGGCACCATTTTACAAGTCTCGCGTAAATCTTCAGCATTTTTAAAAGTCACAATGCCACTGAATGAGATATTGTACCCCAAATCCAAACATTGCTCAGCCAACCACTGCGAGCTGGTGAAACAATGAATCAGTCCAGTGACCTTGCCGCGAAATTCTTTGAGAATTTCTACTGTGTCTTGTTCGGCCTCACGGGTGTGTATTTGCACAGGCATTTTATGTTCTGCTGCGATTTCAAGCTGTCGACTAAAAGCCTCTCTTTGTGCCGCGACTTCTGACAAATTGTAATGATAATCCAAACCGATTTCACCGACAGCAATCACCTGTTTTTCATGCAAATGATCGGCAATGAATTTACCTACTTTTTCATCCCACAACATCCCCTGATGTGGATGCACGCCCAATGTACAATAAACATCTGGATACAAACGACGAGCTGTCTCTAACACAAATTGATGATCACTGGGCTCTGTGCCAATCGTGACAATCTTGTTCACGCCAACACTTTTAGCACGCGCTAAAACTTCTTCAGGTGTTGCCTCTAGCATGTCTAAATGGGCATGAACATCAATCCAACTGAGCATGATATTTCCTTATAGTTATTGATCCTGCTGTTGCAATCTTTGGCGAGTGATCAACCAAAATTTTTCAAACTGCAAACTGGCATCTAAATTTTGCCCCAAAGCTCGCACCAATTCACCCGCTTTTTCCGTAGCGACAAATAAATCTTCTAACTCACAAGCCTCTGTTACCTGCTCAAGCCAAGAGTTTTGCTCTTGATGAAAGACCTCTTGTTTGTGGCCCATTTTATAAAAAGCCAGATCTCGCATCAATACTAACAAATGACCAGCAAATCGTAATGCCTGGGCTCGATCACGAAATACATCACGATAATCTGAACGCAGATACCCAAACTGGGTGTCACCCGCACTCCAATCAAAAAGCCAAGCCATCACCAAATCTCGCATCCGAATTTCTTCAGGCTCGGTCAATAACTGCAATCGCTCAAAGCTGCCCTGACTGGCTCGCAAAGAACTGTCGCTGATATCGTGTAAAACCTCTTTCATTTTTTCAAAACTTACCGGCGCAAAGTGCATCAATTGCGAACGCGAACGTAAGGTCGGCAACACATGCCTTGGAGTGGGTGCGATCAAGAAAAAATATGTTTCAGCTGGTGGCTCTTCTAAAACTTTGAGAATCGAATTGGCGGCGGCAGGGTTTAAAGTTTCAACTTGGTCGATGATGACCACTCGACCATGCCCCAACTGACGCAGATTTAAGAATTCAATAATTTGGTGAGCTTGTTCAATACGAATTTGATTTTTTTCAGGCTGCAAAAAAAGTAAAGATTCAGATTGTTGCGAGGAAAGATTTTCGCCCTTGATATTCTCACCACGAACCAAACGAAAAACATTTTCAATTCGCACACAAGCCCCACAGGTACCACAGGCTGATGTTGATAGAGAATTTTCATTTGTGTTTTTTGCTTGGCAACAAATCTCTTGCGCCAAAGCAAACGCCATCATTTTTTTTCCAATCCCAGACGGACCAACAAATAAACTGGCATGTGGGAAATGACCACGAGCAATGGCCTCACGAAAACGAATTAACACCTGATCGTGACCAACAATTTGTTCTGCAATTGGCCGCCCAGATGGCAAACCAAAAGATGATACAACGGCAGCTGCCTGAGAATTTTTTTTAGATGTTGATAGAGTTAAACCTTGAGCCATTGCAAATTACCGATATGAGATTTCAGTTGTTGCAACAGTTGTTCAGGAGTCAAACCAGCATCCAGCACCAACCATTTATGTGGAGCTTTGCGTGCCTGCTCTAAAAAAGACTGGCGAACGCGTTGGTGAAATGAGTCCGCTTCGGATTCAATACGATCTTCATGTTCGCCATTTCCAGCCTGACGTCGTTGACGACGACGGCGGCTCTCTTCGACAGACAGATCCAACAATACAGTCAAATCTGGCTGCAAACCATCGGTGGCGAATTCATTTAAATTTTCAACCCAAGATTCTGAAATTTCACGCCCACCGGCCTGAAAGGCAATCGAACTTGCCGCAAAACGATCACACAAAACCCATTGCTGTTTTTGCAGAGCGGGGCGAATGATCATATCAACGTGTTGCGAGCGACTGGCTTCGTACAATAACAATTCGGTTCGTGGCGTCGGCGCCTGACCCTCTTTACGTAAAATCAATTGCCTGATTTCATCACCAAGCGGCGTACCGCCAGGCTCACGAGTGCGTAAGACAGAAAGATTTTTATTATGTAGTTCGGCCTCAAAAGAGTTCATCAAAGAACTTTTACCTGAACCATCGAGGCCTTCGAATGCGATAAATGGCATGCACAAGTTGTCTATTTTTTTTGAACGGAAGTCAAATCCATGGGCTTTCCAGAAAAATAATCTGTGGGCACCTGGTCAAGAAAACGATTCTGCACCAATTCAGTCACATTTGTAGCTGGCTTTTGTGTCCGTGCCTGGTACTCGGCCATAGCCATGCGAATTTTCAACATTCCTATGCGATTCATTTCCATTTTCATTTGCTGAATATCTTCATCGCGCCATAATTTTCGCAAAAAATCCGCCGCCGCAGTTTGCGCTGAATGTCGCATTTTAGGCTCTGACAAAATCTTATCCACAGACTGATAAGGATTTTTTTGCAGGCGTTGGGCCAAGGACTCTGCCAACGAAAGCTCTGCTGGTTTTAAACGCATTTTAGACTCTGTTACAAGCACTCGATCAATGGGCCATGGCGCGCGTACTTGCAAAAACCACAACCTCACCTCTGGTGACTGGGCAATTTGCACAGAATGTTTCGCTTGTAATTTTTCAAGTTCATCTATCAACAAAGCACGCATGACTGCCGAAACACGAATTCCAATCAGAGAACTTTCCTCATAAGCAAGATCCGCCGCAAACGCAAACCAGGCTGACATATGTTGGCGCACAGGACTCCACTGATTTTTCTGAGCCGAGACTCGACAATCCACCATCGCTAACTGCAACCATTTTAAAGTGGCTCCCAAAACCTTTTCATCTTCGATTTCGCCGCGCACAAAGGGCTGTTGCTGTTGAAAATTAGATTCCAGAGTTTGCAATTGCGCCGAGTATTTTCCCCAAAGCTGATTGTATTTCTTCTGTAGGTCCGCGTCACTTTCCACAATCGCCTTAGCAGTAGCGTTTTGGCTCTCTTGAACATTTTCTTGGACATAAATAGACTTATAAAAATCTCGATATAACAAAGTGATTTCTGATTCCGCAAGCAAGGGCTCTGCGATTTTCTTAAGGCTGGGTTTGTCTTTTAGAGCAATAACAGGCTTTTCAATCTCTTTTGATTCAGCAACAGCTGAAAATAACATGCTCAAAAAAGCAACACATATCGCCCCCAAAAACAAGAAAGACGGCATAAAAAAAACACTGACACGCTTTAAAAATTTATTTGAAATTTTAGATAATGATAGCGTTATCGTAAGGACCTCAAACTGATTTGCTTGTTTTTTAGTGTATTGGTTCATCTAATTCCCATCTTTTCCTATCTTTTCTTGTTTTTTCAAGTGACATTCATACAAGCTTTTCCCTATATTGTTCGCTCTTTTGGAGGCAGTCAAAGAATGGATACACTCGTCGGCATTATTCATGTGATCACAGCGTTGGTTTTAATCTCTCTTGTCTTGTTACAAGATTCTAAAGGCGATGGCGTCGGCGGAGCTTTTGGTGGCGGCACCTCAAACTCAGTTTTAGGAGCAACAGGCGGCACCACATTGGCGCAAAAAATGACCCGTTGGGCGGCGATTATTTTCGCTGTCACTTCTCTGTCATTAACTGCTCTTTCTCGCAAACCAAAATCAGTAGTTGATAGCTTGCCAGCGACTGCTACGGCAACTGCACCGGCAGCGGCTGATGCAACAGCAACACCTGCTGATGCTAACGCTAGCACAACGACGACCGTTTCGATTACAACGACTACCACTGTTAAGAAATAATCGATGTCTAAAGGCCAGTGGGTTGTTTCAATATTAGTGACAGGCTGCGCGTTGGTGGGTCTGTCATTTTATCTGGCCATCACAAAGCCTGAAG
>CAZMVK010000123.1:0-11034 GCA_964569545.1 uncultured Bdellovibrio sp. | reverse complement strand
AAACGATGGTAGCCCTCGGTGTTAAGAAGGGCCGTCTATATCTTCTAGACCTGCCCATTTTTATTTCCTCCAAGGATTAGTAATGTTAAATCACCGTTATCATCTTCCATGACAGAATAATAAACTCGTCGACCATTGACCCATTTTAGTTCTGACAAAAAATCACCTAAATCTTTAGCCACTCCAAAGTGTCCATGTTCTTCTATGTTGGTAAGTCGTTTGGCAATTTGCGCCTTTTCCTTAGGTCTTTGAGATTCATACCATTCAATGTATTCGGGTGTGCGCTTAAGCCTCATAAGAATGATGGTGCATTATAATGCACTAATTGTCAATGCTGAGTCATTTTTTTGTTAAAATTATGAAAGTCCATTTTATATAGGAAGAACGTTGGCTGAGGGAGCTCAATTACAAGTTCACAATTTCCACCCAGAGTGGAAAAAAGCCACCTGCTGCTGGCGCTGTTCAGTTTAATTTCCCAGAAAACACTGGGTTTCAATGTGGATTCTTACTTGTGTTTTACAGATCAAATGGTGCGCCCAACTTGAGGAGTTTCGAACTGCCTGTCAGGGATTTAAGCTGAGTAAAGCAATTTAAGCTTTTCGACATTGATTGATTTACTTTTTGGTATTTCAGCAAAAAAATCGAGTTGCCACTTTTGTGTTTTTTCAGCCTGTTTGCTTTCAGGTTTATCCCACGGCGGATAAACTCGTATAGCTCGCTTGCCGCCTTTACCGTTCAGCGAAAATACACCTTGTTCAATCAACACAGCCTTTGGAAAAATAAACTGCCCGAAATTATTTTTCGTTTTCACGGTTACTACAAATAAGTCTATGTTGTCTGAATCGTCATAAGGCTGAATCGGTTTTTTAGCTTTTCTCTTCCATATGGTGACAAACTGTCCATTCTTGGTGGGAGTGATTTTGGCGTGGCGATATTGTACGATTTTGCTATTAATTTTGAAACTGCATGCTTGATATTCCGAGCTCTCAGCTTCTAGCTCCGGCTCGGAACACTTTAGACCGCATGCTTCAAATACTTGTTCAGATAAAATCTTAAAATTATCAAAAAAATCCATCAGTCACAAATTACATCTTTTTGGTTAGGTTGTCATTGGCAGATACAGGCTGCCTGTAGCGATCAAAATTGATCCCAGTTCGAGAGCTCTATCTGGGTCGCCTAGTAAATCATTGAACTCTCTAAGATTTTTAAATGGTGCAGCCAACTTGAGGAGTTTCGAACTGCGTGCGTTAAATACTCTATGACAGCCTAGAGCGCCATGCATCTAGCCATCAGCAACATTAAAACAATTCCCAAATAAAATGGCAATATAGAAAATGACGTAATGCTTGCCCAAATATGAGCTTTCATACTTCCCGAAGGCGCGACAACAAAAAGGTCATCGGCTTCAATTTTACCAGAATGAAGTTTTTTAATAAATCTATTGTATGAAGCACGGATGCCTTTTTCATGCGCCAAATAGTATGTGTCTAAAGCGAAAAATAAAATTGTTGGCAAAAGACCTATATAAACCAAGTCAGGCTTGTTTTTGTCGGCTATTACAACCAACAATGCAGATACCAGTGCAATACACCAAGCCTTAACTGAGGCGCTGTTAATCGCCATTCGCTGAATGACTGACTGTATGATCGTTAAGTGCGACTGGACTGCGTGAGAGTTTTCTTTAAACTCTTTGGGTGATTCTTCAGTTTCCACTAGTTTTGATTCCTTATTCTTATCGCTTCCTCAATCCAGCTTTCTAAATTATCCGATATGTATTTATAAACGTCTTTGCTGTCTGAAAAAGGTGGATTGTATGCCTTAACAACGCTTGAAAGTGCAACGGTCCCATTTTTCAGGTTAAACCCACTGAACGGATTAGAGCCCATCGTTGTTTGAGCGCCAGAAAAGTTTTTTAAGTTGTGAATGTAAATGCCTAGGACGCCCTTATTTCCATTCCAAGATTTTTCAATTTCATAGTTGATCCATTTTCTACCAGCCGTGTCTTTGCCAATTAAAACAATGGTGCATGTTCTTCCAGACAATTGATTGTCTATCCATCGCTGAATCGCAGGATCGCCGCCACGGGCGACGGTCTCCCAATCGTTATCCGTGGCTGATGGATTGCCTTCAACAACACCAATATTGCGAACCTGCGATGCTCGAACACAATCAGGTTGATAATGAAAACTAAAAAATACTTTTCTCGCCATAAAAGCTCCAGTTTCTGAGTGCTAAAAATATCCTTGCTTTAATACATTTCGTTCCACGGGAACTTCATTAGCTATCAGTTTTCGAATATGATCAACAAACCGTTGAACCATATCTGGTGCAATTGGGTTGGACTCTAAATATTTTAAATAATCTACTCTCTTGTTTTGTCTACGAGCAAAAGTATCAAACTCTTTTCTTACGTTCGAGCTAAGACGTTTTGCTTTTCTAAGAATAATAACTTCATCGATATCTGTCGGTGCTGTACTAACGGGTGTCATATCTAGCCATTCACAAAGTAAAAAGTATCGAGCCCCAGACACACTAGCCTTGACATCATTTGCAGTGGCACAAGCTTCTTGAAACATAGTCTTATCTAAGTTTGTTTTCACTTCAGCTACGACATAGGCAACGGATGTTTCTTTTAATGTTGAAGACTCAAAATTGACGTCATGGGAAGCCTTAATGAAGAGTTTTTTTGTAATTGCAAAATCTTGGTCTTTCGTTCTGATATGAAGCCCAGCTCCAGGTTGTGGGTTATCCAAGCTCGAAACAAAGTTCACAGCAGAAAAGGTTGTTGTCGGTCCTGCGCTTATATCTAAACCTTTGATTTCAGGGATAACTGATGTGTGTATCAGTCGAGGCAAAAACTCTTCGATGATGCTATTGTCTAGTTTTTAGCCAGACTCTTGCTCGAACCCAAGCTTAGGTAACATAAGGATTCAGGCCAGGAAAAGGCCCAAGGGACCCAGCCCGCCCAGGGAGAGCTGAAGAAAAATAGCTTTTATCCGACTTAGACCTAAATATTTATTACGGTTTTTATCATCAAGTTTTTTCCTTTCTGTTTTTGTTATGTCATAGATACCTCCGTCCTTTCAAAGCAGAGTGTGGTTTGGTTAAATTAGGGGTAACTATATCACCCTTAATTTCGCGAACTGAAATCAAAAATATTTTTGTTCGAAATAAGTTCTACTTGTACGTAAGTACGAACAAATTTTTGAAATCCGATCAATATTTTTTAATTCATCGAATGCCTTTACTCATTAATCCGTTCCCCCCCTATACAATTTAAATTGCAAAGAGACCGCCAATAGAAAATGCATGGGTAAGTTGTTGATTTTTCTAGAGCAAGATTGTCGGCGAAAGAAAAAGTACAAATATTTGTACAAAAATTTTGTAGTCGATTTTACGAATATTGATTGAAATTACAGACTTATGGAAACTGCAAACTTTTGCAGTGACTATAAATTTTTGCAGTTTTGTGTTTGAGATAAAAAAAGAGCCACCAGAGTTTCCTCTGGCTTTCGGTTTTTCACTGAGTTTTAAGCTGGCAACCGGCCAACTATTGAGGGTTTTTAGGGCAATTTGAAACTCATGTCTAGCTCTAGCGAAAAGGCATTTTTATATGAGTGTTGAAAGTTCTGGCCATAGAACTGTGTGAAATGCGCGCCGCATCGAAACGGTGCGTATTTCCTTTCCGGGTTGTTCAGGCACTATTCACAGATCAGGTGACGCAAATAATTCTTTTAAGGAACAAAAATGAAACATCAGCGCGGAGACTTTTCTAGGAATTCCAGAATATTATTTTTAAGTGCGATCGCACTGGCGATTGGATTTATTGCGGCCTTTGTCGCAAAAGCACTTTTGATGCTGATCGCCTTATTTACCAATCTTTTTTATTACGGTGAATTTTCTTTGGTTTCAAAAGCACCATCGTTGGAACATTGGGGAATTTTATTTATTTTTGTTCCGGTTGTTGGCGGATTAATTATCGGCCTAATGGCACGTTTTGGTTCAGAAAAAATTCGTGGTCACGGAATTCCCGAAGCGCTTGAGGCGATTTTATTTGGTAAAAGTATTATGCAGCCTAAGGTTGCGATTTTAAAACCTCTGTCGTCAGCGATTTCGATTGGCTCTGGCGGGCCGTTTGGTGCCGAAGGTCCCATCATTATGACAGGCGGAGCGGTGGGTTCGTTACTGGCGCAATTTTTTCATCTGACTTCAGCGGAAAGAAAATGTTTGTTGGTGGCCGGTGCGGCTGCGGGTATGTCGGCGGTGTTTGCGACTCCGATTGCTGCGGTTTTTTTAGCTGTTGAATTATTATTATTCGAATGGAAACCACGCAGTTTAATTCCGGTGGCGATTGCAAGTTCTTGTGCGGCTTTAGTGCGTGTGCATTTACTGGGTGCTGGACCGATATTTACACTTGAGCATCACAGCGTATTTAGTGATTTAGCTTTAATTGCGGCCGCAGGTTTGGGTGTGGCCACTGGAGTATTTTCTGCAGGACTTAGTAAAACACTTTATAAGTTAGAAGATATGTTTGCTAAACTTCCCATTCATTGGATGTGGTGGCCGGCCTTGGGCGGACTAATTGTGGGAATAGGCGGTTACTTTCAACCGCGTGCGCTTGGTGTCGGGTATGATGTCATTGGTGATCTGTTAAATGGACAAATTCCGCCATCAAATTTACTGATTTTATTTGCAGTGAAAGCCTTGATTTGGATTGTTGCACTGGCGTCGGGAACGTCCGGTGGTGTGCTTGCACCACTTTTAATTTTTGGCTGCGCGCTAGGCTCATTATTAGGTCCAGTGTTACCCGGAGATTTACCGACAGGAGTTTGGGCGTTAATTGGAATGGGCGCCATCATGGGCGGCATGATGCGATCGCCATTTACAGCTATTATCTTTTGTCTTGAACTGACAAAAGATTCAGATGTTTTACTGCCGCTGCTGATTGCGTCGATCGCATCGTATGCGATCACAGTTTGGATTATGCGCCGATCGATCTTAACTGAAAAAGTGGCGCGTCGTGGGTACGATATTTTTCGCGAGTACAACGTGGATCCACTGGAAGTTGTCAGTGTGGCTGAGGTGATGACAAAACCTGTGCAAACAATACCGGCGGCCTATCCAGTCGAAAGAATTGTTGCCGATTATTTTACAGGAAATAAAAAATATCGGGGTTATCCCATCGTGGATCAAGCGGGAAATTTGGTTGGAATGATTACCGCCTCGGATGTGCTGGGATATAAATTACAAGATAAAACGAACGCAGTTGATACGGCCGAAGATATAGCGAATGAAAATATGATTACAATCCAACCTCATCAATCCTGTCGTGAAGCCGCCGAAAAAATGGCAGCCCTAGGAATTGGAAGATTACCCGTGGTTTCTAGATCTGAATCCGGAAAGATACTGGGTATTGTTACACGCAGTGATCTTTTGAAATCGCATTTAAATCACCATGAACTTGAACAAAAGCGTGAGCGCTTTTTTAAATTGGGCAAAACTTAGAATGAAAATAATATTATCCAGCGATCTGTCTAAGTTTATGCTGCCCGAAGCGCAGTTGATTAAATTGTCGTCGCCAGAACGATTTAAGATTTCAATGCGTAAGTTTGGTTTATTTTTTCTATTGGGACTTGCAGCGGTCTTTATTCCGGTGCTGCATTTTTTTTTGGTGCCGCTATTTTTAATTTTGTCAGTTGTTTTTGGAGTTAAAGCTTATGCGATTGTCTATCGTTTGCATTTTGTAAAGCCTTGTTCTTGTATTGAATGCAAACAGGTTTTTAAAAACGAATTTTTATTGGATGGCAGTCTGCGCTTAGAGTGCAATAAATGTTTTTGTCATTATCTAGTGGATATCAAAAAATAAATCATTTTTTGGCATAGGCCGTTGATTCTATGAACAGCTTAAAATTACCCCAAAGCGTATTATTCAAAAGTGTTTCAATTTAAACCAAATCCTTCTAAGGCTCAAAATTGATATAATTGCGCTGAGTTCTTGGTTCCCTAATTGGGCTCCCGATTTTTCTAGCCAGACTCTTGCTCGAACCCAAGCTTAGGTAACATAAGGATTCAGGCCAGGAAAAGGCCCAAGGGACCCAGCCCGCCCAAGGGGAGATGAAGAAAAATTGTTTTTGTCCGGTTTAGACCTTGCCTAATATTAGCATATACGCTACTATGCCATTGGGGCTTTATGGCGTATACTATTACCATCTATGACGGTCAAATTTTTCAAGTCGAAGCTGTTGTCTTAGACAATGGGAGTGTCCCTGCCGAGGAATGGCTGGATTCCATACCCCAAAAGCAACAGCAAAAGTTCGCAACCTTATTCAAACTATTGGCTGATGCTGGAAAACTTTGGAACGAAAGAAAATTCAAGCATCTGGAGGGTTCCGACCAGATATTTGAATTCAAGGTAGACGAAGGTCGGGTGCTTTGTTTCTTCTTCGTAGGACAGCGAGTTATTCTAACCCATGGATTTGCGAAAAAGGCTGCAAAAACTCCAAAGGGTGAGATTGAACGGGCCGAGAAATATAAATCAGATTTTATAGCGAGGACAAAAAATGAAAAAGCAAAGTAAATCATGGCTGGATAAAAAACTGCAAAATCCAAAATTCAAAATTGGTTTTGAACAAGAGTTGGAAAAATTATCTATCGCAGAGCAATTGCTACGTCTGCGCATTCAGTCTGGGCTTACTCAAGCACAATTAGCAAAAAAAATGGGAACAACGGCTTCCGCTATCAGTCGCTATGAAAATGCCGAATACGACCGCTATGAGTTACGCACGCTGAAACGCATGGCCGAAGCTTGCGGTGGACATATCAAATTAATTATTGAAGGCCCCGCGGACAGAGGACCTGACAAACACCGTGCAGCCTAAAAATAACTTGTTCACTTGTCTCGAAAATTGCAAGCGACAGCCTAAAGGACATTTAAATTCCTTACATGCTCTGATCTATACTAAAAAGCCCCTACTCAAGATCCAAATAATCACCATTGCTCTTACTCACTGTCGATCCCAGATAAATCTGCGTCGTCGCAAGTGACGAATGTCCCAGTGTTTTACTAATCTCAAAAAGATTAGCGCCATTATCAAGCGCGTGGCGTGAGCTTGAGTGCCGGAACCAATGAGGGCTTGGTAATGGATCAATTTTAGCTCTGCGCGCAGTTGCTTTCACAATACGAAAAACTTGTTGCCGCGAAAGTGCCACAAGCCTACCACTGTCAATGCTTGAAAAAATAAACTGATCTTTTTTAATATCATTTTGCAGAATGAATTCTTGAATCTCTTCCCACATCTTTTTTGTCACATGAATCGTGCGTGGCTTTTTGCCTTTGCCCATCACTGTGAGTTTTGCCCGGCCCTGTTCTCCTAAAATAAAAGAACTTGGTTTTAACTGAATCACTTCGCTTTCGCGCAATGCTTGAAAATATAAAATCTTTAGCAACAATTGATTGCGAGGGCCAGAGGCAAAAGCAATCATGCGTTTTATGGATTCAGTCGGTAAAATCTTATTTTCTATATTGGCGTATATTTTTTTTGATTTAATCGGCAGCACTGGATTTACATTAACGTATCCAGCCCTGCACAAGTGATCAAACAAAGAGGACAGGCTAGACCTTGCCAGATTTAAAGTAGAAGAAGATTTATCTTCTAAAGATTTTAAAAACACAGTCACATGCGGAGTCGTGATTTCTTTTAAACCAATGTTCCAATGATAATTAAAAAACTGTCTCACAATCCGCAGATAATTATCTTTTGTTCCCTTTGATAAAAAAGGTTGATTCAGCCATGACCAGATCTGGATCGAATCCTCTTTCTGTCGATCAAGGCCGATCTTGGCTTTGGCTGAAACTATTAAACTACTTTTTTCTGTATGCACAGTTACCATTGTCACTCTTTCCATGAGCTCCTTTTATTTATTATAAGCTTCCAACAACACTGTTTTTTAATTTTAAATTCAAATACGTTTTTAATCTTTAACAATATCTACTTTTACAACAATACCATTCTGAAATTTTATTCCCAGCCACTCTGAATCAACACTCATAGCACTGCGTTCATTTCCTAACCAATAAACATAATCATAGTTTTTAAAATAATACGTTTTAGGTGGCTTTCCTAATAGCTGATCTACTTGTTCTATCGTATATCCAACGAGCATATATTGAGATAATAGATCATCGACCATTCTTAATTTTACCGGATCATGATCTTTCAAATGATTTTTCCACTCGCTGGATTCAAATGACACTCGATGAGCATAGGAGTTCAGCTTAGGAGCAAACAGCAAAAAAATGACCAACAAAATATATCCAAAGAAACCAACGCAAATAATCCATAAAATTATTTTAAAAATCCGTTTGTTAAATTTCATTTGAGCCACCTAAGCTCGTGGTCGCGAACTTTATCCAACCCTGATTGAATAAAATCTTTTTCAAAACTGCCGCCATTGTAATTATTCGAATATTCAATTCCTTTTGCATTATTAAATAAATCCATCGATTTTGCCTCAGGATTATTATTAGGAAAATCTTCATGAGCATTTAGATATTCTTGAGCTTTTTCAAACCCTATTTCATGCACCACAAGACCTGACCAGATAAAATGCCTGAATGCATCTGTATTATCATCTTCATAGTTGTTAAAAGATTTTAAATGACTCCAAGTGGTCTGTATTGCCTTTTGCGAAGCCTCATAAATACGAAAGGAATCTAGTGGATTTTTTAAAATAAATAGAGTTTCTTTCGCAGAAACACCACCTTTGTTCTTTATAAATTGATTGGCTCTATCTTTATAATGATCAATCACATTAGGAGAAAGAGACAACCGTTGACCCTGCCCAGGCAGAGCAACATGCTTTGTTGGTTCAAAGTGGGCATTTGCTTTGATATCTTCCGGGACATAGATTTTCACATGAACCTGCTGATATCCATCAGCCTGCAAATGAACATAGTATCCATCTTCATGTTTTAACCAACCCACGCTTGAAGCTTCAGTTTTAGATGAAAGAGGTGATAATACCTGCTCCATCTCAGAATATTTTAAGCTCGTATCTTGCAAAATTTCTTTATATTTTTTTAACTGCTCTGTGGCTGCAATAATTTCAGATGGGACTTGAGCTTGGATAACACTTGCAACGTGACTTTCTACAAACGAATTTCCAAATCGAACAGGAGCATCAGGAAATAGTTTTAACATTAGATCTTGGTTTTTCACACTGAGCTGATCAAATCGAGTCTTTGATAATAATGACCAAACAAGAATCTGAGCATCAGACTGAGATATCCCTTTGGCTCTGTAATCTCGTAGAACAATAGGCAACCAAGATTTTGCGGAACCTTCGACATTACCTAAAAATAAGCCATCACCTTTTACTGGTCTTTCAATACCGGCGTTAACGCAAAATGATTCTAAATCAAACTCATAAGAATGTCCTGGATGTAAAACAAGCCTTCCAGTCTCATTCAGTTCTTGATCGACTTTTATCTGTTGCTCTAATAAAACTTTAAGAGAATTATTTTTTATTTTCAGAGCTCTCGGATCTTTTAAATTCTGATTAGCTGAACTCAAAAAATTATCAATCGATTGAGTTGGACTTTGAAATTGAATTGGCTGACTGACAACTGGATTTTTCTTCGTATTAATTTGAGTAGTCACCGGACCTGAGGTGCAACCTACTATAAATCCGACAATTGAACTTAGCGCAACAGATGTCCTGGTGGCGGATATTAACTTCAACATAATCTAGCCCTCGTTTTTTTATTCGATTGAAGCATAACTTGAACCAAAATTTAGATCGAATTTTAACGATCTTTGCCTAAGTTGGCTAGATTTGAAATTATCCATCCGAGCTAAACTTGAAATAAAAATATTCAGCAATCAAACTGGTTTTTTTCTACGCCGCTCTCCAGGTGCTCTTTTTAGCATTTCTACGAGCTCCCAGCAAACTTGCGAGCCAACGAGAATTCTCGAAAAATTCTATGCGAAGGTTCATAAGAACAACTGACCTGGACCCCGACTTTAGTGCCACTTGATGAGTGAGTCTTTCTGCGTAAAACTCGACAAAAGGAGAGCGCCGATGGAAACTTTTATTGACGGAATAAAAAAAATGGGAAGAAAAGAATCTTAATCTGAACTTGAACTGACAGTACAAATAATTTTGCAAAGCAAAAGGGCAACTGTCAGATCAAATCCTAACTTCTACACCTCAACTCAATCGGATTTCAAAACTCGTTCAGGAAAGACGAGAACAGGTTGGCATTACCCAAGAGGAGCTAGCCGAAAGACTTGAAGTGTCCTCAATTACAATTCAATTTATTGAACAACGAAGACAGTTTCCAAGCCTTCCTGTGCTATTCGGTCTTTGTAAAGAACTGAAAATTTCAATTCAGATCGGTGATTGACCAAATTGGCTCAACCAGCCTTATTTCTTCTTATGTGATTTTCCATCATAATTCGCATAAATTTTTGATAATCAAGACCCAGCTTTTTTGCCTCTTCTTTAATTCCTTTAAGAAGATCTTTACTCATTCGCAGGGTAACGGTTTCAGTCTTCGGCTTTGTAAGCTCAAATCTTGCTACTTTCCAGTCAGCATCAAGCATCATTTCGCTTAAATCGCCAGCTAAAGGGTCATCAAATAACTTTGGTTCTTTACTCTTCAAGGAGCTTTTTTCTGATTTCTTCATAAATTTTTTCCTCCTTACTTCCTCTGTGAATATGTCTGGCACTTATTGGTCTAATAAGCCTATCTGTGCCAACAGTTCTTATCGTGAAAGCTACAAAAGCAAACCTTTTAGGCTCAATTTCACCAAACAGCGATCCATCTTTTTTCACTGCTAGTGTTTTTGATATCAAGAAAATAAAGTAATTCCTGCTCAAAGATTTTCTCTATGGCTTCAAATGAAATATCATGGTGTTGAGCATGTAAGAAGTTTCCATAGTCCCAGTCAAATCCTTCATACTCTATTTTCTCAAGCTTCATCGAGTAAACCTACTCCTTCGTTTCCGAAGGAGCAAGCTCCTCCCAGAACC
>CAZMVK010000122.1:0-11036 GCA_964569545.1 uncultured Bdellovibrio sp. | reverse complement strand
TGGCAGAGCTCTTAGAGCGAATCCCTGCTGGTGATATTTTGGTGATTAACGACACCAAAGTTTTGCCGCGAAGAATTTTTGCTCAAGATGAAATTTTATTTTTAAATCCAATCAAAAATGAAAATTCCATTTCGACTTGGGAGGTTCTTTTTCCCTCAAAAAGATGGAAGATTGGCGAGAGCCAAGAACTGATCGTTGGTGGAAAACCAACGGGTGTCAGCATGACTTTGAAACAAAAAGGTCGTCCGCAAATTGTTGAGCTCACGCCTGAGATCAATGAAGAATTTTTTTATAAATGGGGAGAGCTGCCGCTGCCCCCTTACATTCAAAAAGCCCGTGATACGATCAGTGGTTCAGGCAGCGATATGGCTGCCGTTGCGTCCTCTCGCCATACTGTCAGTGAGGATCAGTCTTGGTATCAAACCTGTTGGGCTGAAAAGGCTGGCAGTCTGGCGGCACCCACTGCCAGTTTGCATTTTTCAGTCAGTGATTTGCAAAAATTAAAAGACAAAGGTGTGCAGGTTTTGAAAATCACTTTGCATGTGGGGCTTGGAACCTTTTTGCCTGTGACCACCGAGGATCTCAATGACCATCCGATGCACAGTGAATGGGTCGAGATCCCAGCTTCGGCATGGCAAGTGTTACAGAATGCGAAAAACAATGGTCATCACGTATGGGCCATGGGCACCACAGTGGCTCGTTCTTTAGAGAGCGCAGCGCTGGGAAAAATAAAATCACGTGCACACTTATTACAAAACTCGATGCCAAACAATTCGCCTGCATCAGCTGATAATTTGAATGATGATTTTGATGTAGAGCCCTTGATTGGAGAAACGAATTTATTAATTCAGCCTGGATATCAATGGCAGGTTGTGGATCGATTGCTGACCAATTTTCATCAGCCCGAGAGTACATTGCTGGCTTTGGTGGCAGCATTTAGCGATTTAAAAACTGTGAAGAGTGTTTATCAGTGTGCTATAGAGAAACACTTTCGTCTTTTTAGTTACGGAGATTTATCAGTATGGATCAAAAATTAACCGAACAAATTGCAACTGAATCAGTGGCAATTCCAGAATCCCAACCAATGGGTACTTTTCAATTGCACAATCAAGATGGCGAAGCTCGTCGCGGGACGTTGTGGACCTCGCATGGGCCAGTGCAAACACCAGTATTTATGGCAGTGGGAACCAAGGCGACGGTTAAGGCCATGACACCAGAAGAATTGAAAGATTGTGGCACGCAGGTGGTTTTAGGTAACACCTATCATTTGCATTTGCGTCCTGGTGAAAAACTGATTCAAAAAATGGGTGGCTTGCATAAATTTATGAATTGGCATGGGCCGATTCTGACTGACAGTGGTGGCTTTCAAGTTTTTTCATTATCGCAATTAAGAACCATGAGTGAAAAAGGTGTCGAGTTCCGTTCGCATCTAGATGGTGCAAAATATTTTATTTCACCGGAAAAGAGCATGGAAATTCAAATGGATTTAGGCTCTGACATCATCATGGCATTTGATGAATGTTTAAAATACCCAGCTACAGAAGAAGAAATCAAACGCAGTATGGATTTAACCTATCGCTGGTTGTTGCGCTCGAAAGAGGCCATGACCAGAAAAGAGAGTTTATTATTCGGTATTGTGCAGGGCGGGTTGTCGCTGGAGCATCGTAAATATTCTTTGGAGCAAGTGACCAGTGTGGATTTACCTGGATATGCCTTGGGTGGATTCAGTGTGGGTGAACCGATTGAGTTGATGCATGATCTGGTACCGCAAGTTGCGCCGTTAATGCCAAAAAATAAACCACGTTATTTAATGGGTGTAGGCACTCCGTTGGATTTAATTATTGCGATCGACGGTGGAGTGGATATGTTTGATTGCGTTATGCCTACTCGAGTAGCACGCAATGGAACTTTGTATACTTGGCAGGGGAAAATCAGCATCAAGCGCAATGAGTATAAAGAAGATTCCGGTCCTTTGGATCCAGAATGTGATTGTTATACTTGCTTGAATTACAGCCGGGCTTATTTGCGCCATTTGTTTTTAAGTGGTGAGATCTTGGGCAGTCGCTTAAATACTGTTCATAATTTGCATTTTTATATGGCATTGATGGCTAAAGCTCGCGAGGCGATCGAGCAAAATCGTTGGCGTCAGTTTCGAGATTTTTGCTTCTCACGTTTCACGAAAAAAGAAACGGAAGCAAAATAGGCATGCAGCAGCGCGCTTCTCATTGAGATAACCTATTGCTTCTTTTCAAGAAAAATGTTCCGATTCTTCTTTAGAATAGGTTCATAGTATCAAATCAAGGAGCAATCAGAGATGCAACCGACTCAGCCGTCAACAATCGAAATGTTTTTACCATTTATCGCGATCTTCGTGATTTTTTATTTTTTGATCATGCGTCCACAAAGCAAACGTGCGAAACAGCACGAAGGTTTTTTGAAAGACCTAAAACGCGGTGATCAGGTAATCTCTGACAGCGGAATTTTAGGAACTATTGATGGTTTGACAGAGCAATTTGTCACCCTTGAAATTGCACCAGATGTGAAGGTCAAAATGCTTCGCAAAAAAGTTACTGGTTCAATGAACAACATCGTTAACGAAAATAAAAAGTAATCAATAAGTAGAGAAAGGCAAGAACATGGAAAATCTTCGTTCGCGCACCATTTTAGGATTTCTCGGTGTGCTGTTAGCAGCGGTGGCTGTGCTACCAAATTTTATTAATCACGAGGGCAAATGGTGGGTCCCTGCGAAAAAAATCAATTACGGTTTGGATATTCAGGGCGGTTTGCACTTGGTGATGGGTGTGGATGTTGCGGGGGTTGTCTCTGAATCTGCAACTCGATTGACTGCTAGCTTAAAAGCAGATCTTGCCAAAGAGGGAATTGCAATCGCAGATGTTAAGATGATCAAAGCGGACTCTGGTGATATTGAAATTTCATACGCCAATGCTGAGAGCAAGGCGCGAGTAAGCAAATTTATCGAAGACAAATACGGTACAATGTTACAGATCTTGAATTCGTCAGATGCGGCAACCGAAGTTAGATATTTTGATACTTATTTAAATGATTATAAAACCAAAGTAATTCACCAAGCGATTGAAACAATTCGTAATCGTATTGATGAATTCGGTGTGGCTGAACCAAGCATTTCACAACAAGGTGCGGATCGTATTTTGGTGCAATTGCCTGGGATGGCAGATGCAGAAAAAGCAAAAGCTTTGATCAATACCTCAGCGAAATTAGATTTCATGATGGTGCTTGATGATAAGGTTCCTGCGGATCTTGCGGTGATGATTGCTGATGCTGAAAAAGCTGGTGGTTATAATCTTGGTACTTTGAAATACTCTGATTATGTGACTCGAATCAATCAAGATTTGAAAGCTAAATTGCCAGAAAAATCTATGATCGTATTTGAAAAAGCAGACAACGCGCAAAATCTTGAGGTCGGCAAAATTCCATTCTTGGTAACTGTCGATACTAATTTGGGCGGTGATTCTTTGGATGATGCTTTTGTTAGTTTTAATCAATATGGTGCGCCTGAAGTTGCTTTGCGATTCAATTCTCTTGGTGCTGCCAAATTCAAAGCTTTAACTGGTTCTAATAAAGGCAAACGCATGGCAGTTGTTTTGGACAAAGTTGTCAAAACAGCGCCTGTAATCCAAGCTGAAATTGGTGATGGTCATGCCGTGATCACTTTGGGTGGTGGCAGAGACCGTGACAAATCAATGGATGAATCGAAAATGATTTCAACGGCGTTGCGTGCAGGTGCATTGCCAGCAACATTAGAGCAATTAGAAGAGCGTCGTGTCGGTCCGACCTTGGGTGCGGATTCTATTCATAAGGCTTATCGTGCAGCGTGGATCGGGGCTTTGATTGTCTTAATCTTTATGTTGTTACGTTACAAAGCAATGGGTGTGATTGCTGACGTGAGTTTAGCAATTAACATCATGGCGTTGTTTGCTTTGTTGTCTTCGTTGGGCGCAACATTGACCTTGCCAGGTATTGCAGCGATTGCATTGACAGTCGGTTTTGCGGTTGATGCCAATGTTTTGATTAATGAGCGTATTCGGGAAGAGTTGCACAAGGGCGTGAGCTTTCCAATGGCGGTTAAAGAAGGTTACAGTCGAGCGATGTCAGCGATTTTGGATTCAAATATCACAACTTCAGCAACGGCATTGGTTTTATTGTATTTCGGTACAGGACCAGTAAAAGGTTTCGCTGTGAATTTGTTGATTGGTATCGTGACTACTTTGTTTGCCAATGTTTTTGTTTCAAAAATTATTGTTGATCAATTGGTTCACCGTTTTGGCATCAAGAAAATGTCAGTGTAGGAGTGTGATATGAAAAAAACTCAAACAGAAAATTCTGGAAAATTTGATTTTGTCGGCAAGGTAGGATTCTTCGGTGGACTGTCTGTGCTTTTTGTTGTGGTATCTTTGATTTATTTAGCCATTCATGGTGTGACATATGGGATTGATTTCTCTGGTGGTACTGAGCTTCAAGTTAAATTTGCTCAGCCAACAACGATGGAGCAAGTTCGTGTTGTTGCTGATAAACAAAAAAGTTTAATCAATGTTGACATGCAGGCTTTTGGTGAAGGTAATGAATTTATCATTCGTTTCCAAACTGGGCATGGTTCGACTGACAAAGAGACCAATGAGATTCAAAATAAAGCTGTAATATCTTTGCGTGATGCCATCACTACTGAGTTGTCAGCGAATCAACCTGAAATTCGTCGTGTGGATTCTGTCGGCCCACAGGTGGGTGCAGAGTTGAAACGAAATGGTTTCTTAGCGGTGTTTTATTGTTTATTGGTGATCTTGATTTATGTGGCTTTGCGTTTTGACTATAAATACGCACCAGGTGCGGTTGTTTGTTTGGTCCATGATGCGATTATTACTTTGGCGATTTTCGTTTTAACTGGTCGAGAGGTCAACGTTCCAATCTTGGCTGCGATTTTGACTTTGATTGGTTACTCGCTCAATGACACCATTGTCGTCTTTGACCGTATTCGTGAAACCGAACATAAGTTCAAAGACAAAGGCATTGGTTTTGTTATCAATCGCGCGATCAATGATATGTTCGAGAGAACATTGATCACCTCAGGAACGGTTTTCGTTTCAGCTTTGTCTTTGTTTATCTTTGCCGGTGGTGTGGTTTCAGACATCGCTTTTGCAATGGTTATCGGGATTTCCTTTGGTACTTATTCATCAATTTACGTGGCAGCGCCAATGATCTTGATGATAGATAAGTTTAAAAAATCACACTAGTTTCTTTTTAATTGGAGCATAAATATGAGCGAATCAGTCTCTGATCTCAACGCCACTTATGCTCCAGTTTTGCCTTTATTGATTCAGCAATTCTTGTTTCAACGTGGTTTTAAAGAACCCGAGCAAATCCAAAAATGGATGTATCCAAAAATGAAGGATCTTGCAGATCCTTTTTTGCTTTTTGGTATGACCCAAGCGGTGGAACGCCTCATTCGTGCACGTCTGGCGCAAGAAAAAATTTGTTTGTATGCAGATTTTGATTTGGATGGAACTTCGGGGTTGGCTCTTGCGCATGATGGATTTAAAAAACTTGGTTTTGAAAACATAGTTCTTTGTCAGCCAAAGCGTCTCAGCGATGGTTACGGATTTCATTCACATTTAGTAGACCAATTGCATTCTCAGGGCGTGTCTTTGGTTATGACCATTGATGTTGGTATTACGGCTTTTGAGGCTTGTGAGCATGCAAAGGCTTTAGGTATTGATGTGATCATTACGGATCATCACCAGGCTTTAGAAAAACTTCCGCTTTGTCATACTTTGGTGAATCCAAATCAAGTGGTTGATACATCGGGGCTTGGTTATTTGTGTGGGGCCGGTGTTGCTTTTTATTTGTTACGCGCATTGAAACGCGGCTTTGCTCAAGCTGATATGTCTCATCTAGATCAATTGGATTTGCGTTCGCTACTGGATTGTTTTTGTATTGCAACCATCACAGATATGGTGCCGTTGATTGGTGACAATCGAGTGTTGGTTCAGCAGGGGATGATTGAGCTTGCGAAAACAAAACGTGCGGGTTTGCGGGCCTTATTGGATGCATTGGATTTGTCTGGGCGTCCCTTATCCAGTCAAGATGTGGCTATTCGTTTTGCGCCAAAATTAAATGCTTTATCTCGAATGGAAAATGGAATTTTACCCATTGATTTATATTTGGTTGATGACAGTAAAAAAGCGCAGGAAATGGTTTCGACGGTTTTAGAAAACAATATGGCGCGTGTTTCTTTGCAAGGCGAGGGCGAGGCCGAAGCTCTGATGCAATTAGAAAAATGGCCACATACAGAATTTGTGTATGTTTCATCAGAAAAATTTCATCGTGGTGTGATTGGTTTGATTGCAACCAAACTTTCGCAAAAAACAAATTTGCCAGTTTTTGTTGGTTCGAAAGATGAATCTGGTCGAGTGACTGGCAGTGCGCGTTTGCCGGCTGGTATGAAGAAAAGTTTGGTCAGAGCTCTTGAATCCTCAAGTCAGGTGTTGCAACGTTTTGGTGGCCATGATGCGGCTGCCGGGTTTGAAGTTCATGCTGATGATGAAATGAAAATGATTGATTTGTTAAAGTTCTACTTTATCGCATCTGCAGTGGATAGCGACGTCATTCAATCTCAAGAGTCCTCAGTTTTGTCATTTGACCTCAAGCTTCCATTGCATGAAGTGCAAGAGGGTTTGATGAAATGGTTCGATTTGTTGGGTCCTTATGGGCAAAGTTTTGAAGTACCTATTTTTTGTGTGCGTGATGTGGTTTTGCGAGAAGTAAAAACTTTAAAGGGCGGGCACCTAAAACTTCGGGTCGAATGTACTCAATCTAAAAAAACTTTGGATGCACTTTATTTTTCACCACCAGCAGATAGGGTCGAGTCTCTGCCTGATCCAGGTTCTTTGCTTGATCTTTGTGGCGAATTGCAGTGGAATTATTTCTTAGGAAAGAAAACCATTCAGCTCTTGTTAAAGGATTATCAGGCGGTAAAATGAAAAGGTCCGTGGTGTTGCTCAGCGGGGGGCTAGATTCAACTGTGAATCTGTACCTGGCTGCCCAAAAATCGCAAGTATTGCAGGTTTTGACTTTTGATTATGGTCAAAAGGCGCGAACTAAAGAATTACAGTCCGCAAGCAAGCTTTGCCAAAAATTAAATATTCCACATCAGGTCATTTCATTATCGTTTTTTTCACAAATTGGTGGTTCAAGTCTGACTGATCATAGTCAGGTGATTCCAACTGGCAAAGATGTTTCTATTGACGACATGGCTGTATCTCAAAAAACCGCGAAATCTGTTTGGGTGCCAAATCGAAATGGCATTTTTTTAAATATCGCGGCAGGTTTTGCTGAAAGTTTAAAAGCAGACTGGGTGATTCCTGGTTTTAATATCGAAGAAGCTGCGACATTTCCTGATAACTCGAAAAATTTTTTAAATGCATTGGATCACAGTTTTTCTTTTTCAACGGCGAATCAGGTGGTGACTCAGTGTTTTACCACGGATTTGAATAAAACAGAGATTGTTCAGTTGGGAATAAAGCTTGGAGTTGATTGGGGATTGATGTGGCCATGTTATCATGAAAATGAAAAATGGTGTGGCCAGTGTGAATCATGTCAGCGATCCAAACGTGCGTTTAGACAGGCTCAGGTTGATGCCTCGGGGTGGTTTAATGAGTGGAACTGATCAGATAAACAGTTTATTTCAAACTTTGTGGATTGATAAAAAATTTGCCTACGATGGTACGCAGCTAAGAACTTTGTTTGCTTATCTTGAACATCGGGTTTTGGGAAATTCTTGTGTGGCCTGGGCCGGGCCTTGTGATATTTCTTTTGATCATATGGTGGATGGAGAAGATCTATTAGAGCAGTCTCCGATTCGCGGCAGCCTCATGCTGCATTTTATTATTGAGTCCTTTGATGGTGATTTGTTTTCCGCTGTGTGTTTGCAAAGACTGTTTGCTAGCATTGTGCGCGATGTGATTTTTGCGCAAGCTCAAGTTAAATTGCTTGGGACTGACATTCAAAGATCTGGTGATGATCTTTATTGGCAAAATAAAAAACTCAGCATCAGCATCGCATCTCGTGCCCGGGTTTCTAATTTGATTCATTTTGCAATTAACATTTCAAACGAAGGCACTCCTGTGCCAACAGCAAGTTTAGAGGATTTTTCTCTAGAGCCAAAAAAGTTTGCTTTAGAATGTATGCGCATTTTAGCCAATGAGTATTCGAGCTCTTTATTAGCAACAAGAAAGGTAAAACCTTTATGAGTACGACAACAACAAATACAAAAAGTGCTAGGTTGCATTTTCTTTGTTTCAGCCACAACAGTAACGTTTTAAAAAGATGCTCGGCGATTTGCCAAGAATTTGAATATTCATTTTTAGCACAGGCGGCAACTGATGCATTGATGGATGATGATAAACCTTATGAGCAGGTTCATTTTGCTTTGATTGATGCTTCAGAAGTTGAGAAAAAAGAAGATATCATCGGCAATGTGCAGGTGGCTCGTCAGTTTTTGAAAGATACTTTTATTTTTGTTTTAGTCGGCAAACGTATTCCATCTGATGCTGCTGATTTTATTAAAAAATCAGGGGCTAATTTGGTGATGATGGAGAGTGCTTTTTTTGATACCAGTCGCCTGGAGTATGTCGCTTCGCAGGTGATTCGGGCTTCTTATGTGCCAGTCAAAGTCAGTGAATTTAAAAAAGATGTGACCTTGGATTTTACTTTGTTTCATCTGATGCCATTAAATCAAAAAATGATTCCGGTATTGCCCAAGGGCACACAATTAACAGAAGGACGTTTTAAAAAATTTGAAGGCGTTGGCGAGGTTTATGTTCGTCGTGAAGAAACAGACCTTTACAAAACCTATATAGAAAAAAATCAAGATCTAAGTGCACAGGGTTTGCTGAGTCGATGTCGAGCGCAATATTTATCATTCTGTCATTCGCATGCTCAGTTGATTTTTATGTTGATTGATCAAGCCGATGCGGCCTCTTACAAAGAAGGTAAATGGCTTTATGAGCGTTGCGAGGTTTTGGCAAAAGATTTATTGATTACCTTGTCTTCCGTTGGCGAGGCCTGGGACATTGTTAATAATTCCTCTCTTGGTGAGTTCGGATCTGTAGAGCGTTCGCCAACGGTGGCGGCGTACTCGGGATTGTTTAGTTTGATGAGTTCGATTGATGAGCCAGTGGATGTGATGATTGCTGGTTTGTTATCAGATGTTGGAATGTTAGAGTTGTCGCCGTTAATAACTAAGAAAATGCGACAAGGACAATCGGTTGGAACATTGAATGCAGATGAGTTGGCTGATTATCATAAACATCCCGTGCTCAGTGTGAATCGTTGTTTAGAAAAGAAATTAACTTTGAAAGATTCGTTGAAAGAGCTGATTTTATGCACGCATGAAAAAGCCAATGCTAAGGGTTTTCCACAACAACGAATTAAAGATAAAATTCCGATGGGAGCAATGTTGTTGCAGTTCGCAGAAATGCTTGATCGAGCCACAATGTTGAAAATGGGACAAGCACGTGCACCATTAGCAGATATCAGAAAAAAACTAGTCGAACAAGAAACCATGAATGCCGACGTATTTTCTGTGGAATTTATAACCAAGTTGGTGATTTAGATGACTGAAAACAAAAAGATGCATATTGGCTTGATCACGTTGGATAAGACTCGTGAAGAGCTTTATAAACAAGCGATGGCTCAATTTGGTGGTGGATACGTGCATACGGCGGCTGACCATTTGATGATGAATTCAAAGCTTGGAATTCAGCGAGTCGATCTTTTTGTATATGAATGTGGTGTTGATAGTGATGCAATGGCTGTTGAGGCCAGTTCGAGAGTATTATCTGTTATTAATTTTATTCGTTCAAAGTCTGATTGTAAAAAGCTGCCTGTTTTGATTTTTTATCCAGGCAGTAATTATGAATTCAAAAATTTAATTTCAGATCCACGCGTTCGAGCATTTTCGAAAAACATCGATCCGTTTATGGCGTTGTTTACGATCAAGCCATTTATCGACAATTTCGAGGCAAAAGAAGCCGAGGCATTACCTGAACACTGGGTAGAGTCCGAATTTATGCAATCGATTGAAAGCAAGGTTGGTAGCAGTGCCGTGTTTGCGCCGGCTAAGGCCAGCGATGAAGATCTACATGCGGGTTTTTTGTGTCAGGTAAACCTTGAGGTGCGCAGTCATTTGGCATGGGTAAAAATTGGTGCTAGAATTTTAGAACGTCAACAGGATGGTTTTGCTAAAATATTTAAAGGCATTTCGCATGATATTGCTGAAGAGTTTGCAGAAAATTTGCTCACTCAAATTACGGGTGATTTTCAACAAAAGCTGACGCAAGAATTATCTTCACGAGGGGCTCTGTTTTTTTCTCCCATCGAGGAGTTCTCACCAGCTGATCGTAAAACTATTTACGGTGCTTCTAAAGCCAGTGCTTATTTGTTTCAGTCAGAACAAATCGCAATTTTGCTTGAAATCATTCGATATCTTTAAGTAACTTAAAGCCTTCTTAAAAAATAAAAAAGAAAACTACGCCCTCTTAAAAACCGAGTTTCGCGGATAAATAAAAAAGAAGGAAATTTACTTCCTCTTTTAACGATACGGCCATCGTGGCCTCGCCGCCCTTAGATACATCATAGTGATGGGGCGGAGATCGCTAAAAGAGGAAGTAAACTCCCTACTTTTTTATTTGATGAGGACTGTCTGAGCATTTTTAAGAGGGCGGGGGCTTTCTTTTTTGTGAAGGCTTTGAATTTATACACTTTGTGAAAGACTCTATTTTAAAATATGTTTTTGTTCTGATAATGATTTCATAAATTAAAATCTCGTTTTGAGATTTCTCAATTTAAGAATTTTGTTTTTAAATCGAATTTGATGATTTTGACGAAAAATAAAAAAATCCACTGCTGATGAGTAAGGAAAAATAAAAATAAGCATTTTAATTTTGTGATCAGCGGTTCCTAATGAAATCCTGAGCCACGTGGGGCGCGGCTCTTCAGTGTAT
>CAZMVK010000121.1:7341-11052 GCA_964569545.1 uncultured Bdellovibrio sp. | reverse complement strand
ACTTATAGTCATTCATCTCAAAATCCACTTTTCCACTCAAACTCCACGAAAATTAAAAAAAGTGCCAGGCCCTGTTTCTTGCTGGCAAGCAACAAGAAACAGGGCCTGGCACTTTAGATCCTGACAAAATTTAATAAATACCGGAGCAAGTTGGTGCAGAAAACTTAGATGTCAAAGTCTGCCATTGCGGATTATAAGCCGAGAACCTTTGCATCAAAGACTGCAAATAGACCTTGGCTTGCGCTGGCCCCAAACTGACCTTAAAAGGTGCCAATACGGGGATGTAATCTTGGTTCAGCTCTAGACTGATTTTTTGAATTTTTTCATTCACTTGCAATGCATTCCAAAAATCTGTGATCAATTGCTCTTCCGATTGATACATATGTGGACTGAGAGCAATTTTGATAGTCAAAGACTTATCATCAAAACTAGGTCTGCCATATTTATCCTGATAAAACTCAAACGGTGGTTTTTGAACCTGAAAATAAACAGTGGGAGTATAACCAAACATAAAAGCCTGGCGAATCGCTGTCGCCATCAAACTCTGCTCTTTAAGCTGAATTTCATCACCTTCTGTAGATTGAGCCACATACAAATTCAATTGGACTCGCTCATAGGGAGAGCGAACAAACATCGTCTTAGATTCCGCCTGCGACAACTGTGAAGAATGTAAAAACATAAAAACAAGAGCAAAAAAAATAATTCTGAATAAGATGGTATAGTTAAATTTTTTGCTCATAAAATTATTAGAAGAATGAAAGCGTTTGTGCATAGGAATGAACTAACACAAAATTTTCAAAAGACGATGAAAAAATATTGAAGATATGGTGTAGGTCATTTTTACTGTCAAATTCATATACATTTTTCATTTGGAGAATGACCATGGATCAGCTAAACACTCTGTCATGTTCACAATTGCCATCCTCAGTTTCAATCATCCAGAACTTACCACCAAAACCGTACAGTCTGCTTTGCAACATTGGCACGGGCAGTTTTTGATTCTACTGGTTCACAATGGCAGCGAGAACAAACATCGTACAGAAGTTATAAAAAAAATTTCAAACCTAAACCATGGTGAACACGTTCAGCACCACATTATGCCAAATAATAAGGGCTACAGCGGTGGCGCCAACGAAGCCCTGAACATAGCTTTTAAACAAAGCGATTGGGTGTTGTTTTTGACGAACGATTGTATTTTGCACAAATTTTCACCTCCTGAAAGCATAAAAAACGAAGCACAGTTTTTAGCACCAATCATCTGGGCAAGAAAACTAGGAAATGTAGATTCCTTTGGCGGCAAAGTGAATTTAAGCCAAGCTCATTTAAGCCATTGTAAAAATCCAGAAGATTTTTATGCATCAACTCTTTCATATATACCGGGCACTGCATTTTGGATGCACAAAAACTTCCTCCAAGCAGTGGGCCCCTTTGATGAAGCACTAGGAACTTATTGGGAGGACGTCGATTTGTGTCTTCGAGCTCATCATTTAAATTTAAAAATGGACTTAGATCTGAACAGCGAAATCATTCACGGCATAGGCAAAACCTGTCATAAAAAACCACTCTACACATCCTATTTTTACCAAAGAAACCGCAAACGAGTCAGTTTCCGCTGGCTAATAAAAAACTGGAAAACCGCAGAAACAAAAAGAGAACGATTAAAAATAAGCCTGTCGTTGTTTTCATTAAGTTATATTTTATTAAAATCATGGATTTCAATGCTAACCAAATCCAGCAAACAAAAAGACTGGCAAAAACTAAAACTCCAATGGAAAGCAATAATAGATTAAAAGCCGCTAAAAAAACAATTTCAACTGTTCAACAAAGCAATAATTAAACTGATCGACAAGCGAAAATGAAATTTAGGCAAAGCCTAAATTGAGTCTGAGAAAAAAAAGCATTTCAACAATTCAAAAAAAATTAGGACAAAGAAAAAAATTCAAGCAGCGCAGTACCTAAAAAAAACCCAAAAACTCCCCGTCCCCCCCCAAAGCACAGAAAGAGCCTATCCCAAAACTCGTTCAGCCGAGGCGACAAGGAGGGATTGGCCAAGCGGCCATCCCGACGAAGGCAACGAAGGATCAACGAGTTTTCGGATAGGCGGATCAGGCGTGCTCTGGGTCGTGGCATGCTTGGCCTACCCACTCAATTTCAATCGTAGCTTCTTTGATACCAAAATCTGATCGCAGTTGCGCTTTGAGTTCGCTTTTCAGTTGATGCGATTGTTCTAAACTCACACCAGCATGAACGATCACGTGCGTGGTTAAAATATGATCCTGTCCATCCAATGACCAAACATGAGTATGATGAGTGCTTTGCACCAGACTTGAACGCATTAAAGCTTTTTCAATTACATCCGCTTGTAGATGCTGCGGAATCGCCTGCAAAATCACCTGAAGTGTTTCTTTCAAATTACGAAAAGCATTCCACATTACCCAAACCGCAACAGCCAACGCCATGATCGGATCCAGTATCGGAATTGGGTGAAACCACATCACAATACTGCCCACTAAAATCATCGCCCAACCCATCACGTCTTCAAGCAAGTGAACCAAAATCATTCTCTCACTCAAGCTTTGACCACGGGACATTCTCCAAGCTGCAAAACCATTCACAGCTAAACCCAACAAGGCCAGAGCAAACATACCCTCAACATGAGGTTGTTCCGGGGCTAACAAACGCGGCACTGCACGAACCACCACCAGAATAGATCCTGAAAACAAAACCACTCCGGTGATCAGAGCCGCAACCACACTGAGTCGACGATAACCATATGAGAATTTTTCGTTGCTTTGTTGATGTGATTTTTTTTCTAAATACCAGGCAACACCAATTGCCAATGCATCACCAAAATCGTGAATCGCATCAGACATAACAGCTAAACTGTTTGTCATCCAACCGCCGACAAGTTCAATACAAGCAAAAATTAAATTTAGAAAAAATGCTACCGACATACGCTCGACCACACCATGAGCATGATGATAGTGAGAATGCCCATGATGGTGAGAGTGAGAATCTTTACCATGATCGTGGTTGTGGTCATGGCTGCATCCAACGTGGGCATTTTTTTTATCATGTTTGTGGGAATCTTGTGGATGACTCATATAAGCTCAGACTGCCATTCTTTGAGATCCAGATCAACTTGTGATATCTGATATTTCATGAAAAATAAGTTTTCAAAAATACTGCCGCAAATATTATTTACTCTTTTAGTTTACACCTTATTGGTTATCTTATGGGGAGCCTGGGTACGCATTTCTCAATCTGGAGATGGCTGCGGAGACACTTGGCCGCTTTGTCGTGGGCAACTGATTCCAGATGCTGCGCAGAAAAAAACTTGGGTAGAGTTTGCACACCGAGGGATGTCTGGCTTCTTTGGGATTTTTGTTTTTTCTCTTTTTATTTTTATTAGGAAAAATTTTGCACGAGACTCTCGTACCTACACTTGGATAAAATGGAGTTTGATCTTTACTGTGACCGAAGCATTGCTTGGCGCCAAGCTGGTGTTGTTTCATTTGGTTGGCAATAACGATACGCCTTTTCGCGCCTTTGCTATGGCTTTGCATTTGATCAACTCACTGATGCTCACTGCCAGCGTTGCGATGACCTGGGATGTAACTAACAACCAAAACTCTGTAGCGCGTGTGCAAAATCCATGGGGCAAACAACAAGCTTATCGACCTTTACAAATTAAAAAAATATTTATCAGTT
>CAZMVK010000121.1:0-7331 GCA_964569545.1 uncultured Bdellovibrio sp. | reverse complement strand
CGGGATCACTTCAAATGGGAAATCGGCCTTGTTGGGCGTGACTGGCGCTATTGCCGCATAGGCAAATACAATATACCCAGCATTATCTTTGAACGAAGGACTGTTAGCTGATCTCAATGAGAATTCTCATTACCTGATTCGTTTGCGCGCATTTCATCCGATGATGGGAATTTTAATTGGCTGCGGATTGACCTTGAGTTTGTGGATATCTTCTCAATTTACCAAAGATGATGAAATTATATTTAAGCGTCGCACTCTTCGCGCAGCAGCTGGATGCTTATTTGGAGTCGTCATTGGCGCGACCACACTG
The DNA here is from genome assembly GCA_964569545.1 of uncultured Bdellovibrio sp. Classification (GTDB taxonomy): domain Bacteria; phylum Bdellovibrionota; class Bdellovibrionia; order Bdellovibrionales; family Bdellovibrionaceae; genus CAZMVK01. The sequence goes on along the minus strand of CAZMVK010000121.1, from coordinate 7,021 downwards.
CTAACCCTATCGCCGCCAACGATGAAGCTTGTACATTTAACTATGACTTATACAATTTGGATTTTACTGACTTTGTGGTGTCGTCAATTATTATGGCCCATTGAATCTGTCCCTGCCGAGAAAAATAAATAACAAGATTGCCAAAGCGACTGATCACCAAAAGATAATTTTGCCGAGGCTAATGACATGAGCTCGGAATCGTTTTCAATCTTAGGGTGAATGAGATATTGGGCTTGTGAAAAATCAGTCTGCTGGCCAAGTGGTAATTGAATGCATGACAAATGTTCCTGCAAACGAATTTCAGAAAAATTCAAATCATTTGGCAAGAATACTTGATAAAGATGTAAATCAATTTTTTTATTTTGATCAGCAGAATGTGGGGGGATGAATTGATGATGTCCGATCCATGAGCCGACGGCAACATTTACTGACAATTCTTCAAACAACTCTCGACCAAGGGCTTGCTGATCGGTTTCTCGCACTCCATGATGAGTTTCAACCTTGCCACCAGGAAATTCGAAAACGGATTTGATAACAGAGTTTTTTTCCCAGGATATTTTACGCTCAAATAATAAAACATACGGCTGATTGTTTTTTTTGAAATAAAAAACTCCAGCAACAACTCTGAGAATAAAATCAGACACTGTTTTCCCCCCTCACACTCTGCAATTAGCCATGAAGACTGGACCTATGGCAAATGCTGATCGGAAACTTTAGCCTGACCAAACCTGACAACAAAGTCAAAGAGCTAAAGCGTCGACGAACAATTAAAAATGGACACACTCAAGTAATGGAAATTACTGCTAGATCCATTGCTGTTTTTGCTATAGAATTTTATAAGCTATATGTTTTCAGGACAAAGAAATCTCGCCCAATTCAAGCCACAAAATATCGCCATTTGGTTTTCCATGGCTTTTCAAGCTGGTATGATCAATTCAGGTGGATTCTTGTCTTGCCATCGTTTTGTCACTCACACCACTGGATTTGCTACGCATTTCGGAACAGAGCTTGCCATGGGAAAAACATTTTCTGCATTTGGTATGTTGTCTGTTCCATTTTTTTTCTTGTTTGGTTCGATGGTCTCGGCTTTTTTTGTTGATCGCAGATATATTCGCGGACAGAGACCTCTGTATCATTGGATGTTTGCTTTGATTTCTGTTTTCATGTTGTTGATTTCTATTCTTGGTGAAGCTAATTTTTTCGGTACCTTTGGTGACAACATGCTGTTAACCAAAGATTATTTTCTCTTGGTTTTACTGTGCATGAGCAGCGGCATTCAAAACGCAGCCATCACTTCGGCCTCGGGCTCAGTGGTGCGAACAACTCACCTCACCGGCATCACCACTGATTTAGGCATCGGCCTGGTCCGAGCAATGAGCCTTGGCTATTCTGACAAAGTTCAAGCCAGCGAAAGCAAATCCAATTGGATGCGAGCTGGAATTATTATCAGCTTTATTTTTGGCTCTACAATTTCTGCTTTGATTTATTTACGTATTAATTATTTAGGCTTTATTGGACCTGCAATCATCTCATTTGTTTTAGCAATTGTTTCAGCAAGGTCGTCTCGTAAAAAAAATTTATTTGATAAAAAACACGGAGTCTTGGAATGATTGAATTGAACAACAACCACTTTGTAATCCTACTTGGCGGCGTTGCCATGTTTTTGTATGGCATGAGTTTATCCAGCCAGTCCCTAGAGAAATTACTTTCAAGTCGAATTTCAACCTTAATGAACAAAGTTTCCGCCAGCAATTTTCTCTCGATTGCTGTTGGCGTTTCCCTGACAACCCTTTTGCAAAGTTCTGGAGCTGTCACTTCGATGCTGGTCGGGCTTGGCTCGGCCAGGGTTATCTCTTTACAGCAAGTGATGGGTATTATTATCGGCACTGCCATCGGTACCACACTGACTGTGCAATTGATCAGCTTTGATTTAACTCAATACGCATTGCCGTTATTGGCTATGTCTTTTGCTTTATTTTTCTCTAGCAAAAAACCTGGAGTCAAAACGACAGCCAGTGTGTTTATTGGTTTTTCTTTTTTATTTTTAGGACTGGGTCTGATCAGCAGTGCCGCTCATTATTTTACTCAACAACCAGCTATCTTGGAACAAATTGAAAACATCAGAACCAATCCACATCTTTCGCTTTTCTTAGCAATGATATTTTGCGCTTTGGTTCAAAGCAGTGCGGTGACCATTGGTTTGATTATGTCTTTAGCTTCAACAGGAGCCATCAGTTTGCATGATGCCATGTTTTGGGTTTACGGAGCAAATATCGGAACCACATCCATTGCATTGATTGCGGCTGCTGGCAGCAATCACATTGGCAAACAAGTAGCATGGGCACATTTCTTTTACAAAACACTCAGTGTTGTGATTTTTCTTATCGGCCCGATCCACAATTACTTTGTTGAATTCGTTCGAAGTTTTCACACCACACCAGCTCGTGAGGTGGCCAACGCTCACTTATGGTTTAATTTATTATCGGCCGCTGTATTTTTTCCGTTTATCAAACCGGCAGCTCGCTTTATCGAAAAACTTTTTCCAAAAGATCCAAAGGAAGATTTTTCAGCAGAGTATCTGAACATGAATAACTATCAGTCCTCAGCACTTGCTGTTTCCTATGCACACCGGGAGATCATGCGCACCGCTGACATTGTATTGTCAATGATCCAAGATTCCATTCGATTGTTTGACCACACCGACATGGCCTTTATTGAATCGATAAAAGACCGTGATAACAAGGTTGACTACCTTTACCGAGAAACAAAAATGTTTTTATTAGATCACGCCAACAAAAGCGCAACTGGTGTTCACCAAAACATTATGAGTATGATTATGTTTTTGAGTGATCTAGAAAGATCTGCAGACTCAATCGATATCAATCTGATAACTCTGGCAATTAAAAAGAACGCTTTAAAACTGGAGTTTTCACAAGAGGGCTGGCAAGAAATAAAACAAATGCATTCACAAGTCATACGCGTGGCTTCGATGGCTATCAATGCCTACAACAACAAAGAAATGTGCGATGAGGCAATCACCTTAAAGCGCGAACTTGCAATGCTGGAAATTCAATTGCGCGAGAATCACATTTCTCGTCTGAACCGTGGCTTGCGTGAGTCTATCAACACCAGCTCTATTCATTTGGATTTATTGTCCGAGTACAAACGAATCGCCAGCCTTCTTTGTGCTCACGCCTACAACAATCGTCGAGGATAATTTAGCTCAAAGGAAAAATATGTACTGGCCAATTTTGTTATTATTTATTTCTAATATATTTATGACTTTCGCTTGGTACGGACATTTAAAATCACTGAAAGGCTCAGCTCTTTACATTGTTATCCTCATCAGCTGGGGCATTGCTTTGTTTGAATATATTTTCCAAGTTCCTGCAAACCGAATTGGGAGGGAGTATTACTCACTCCCACAATTAAAAATCATACAAGAGGTCATTACCATGTTGGTCTTTGCTGGCTTTACAACTTGGTATATGCGCGAACCATTAAAAATGGATTACGTCTGGGCAAGTTGTTGCCTGGTGGGTGCCGTGTACTTTGTATTTCGCACGTGAGTCACGACAATCTTCTCAAAAATAAAAAAGAAGGGAATTTACTTCCTCTTTTAACGATACGGCCATCGTGGCCTCGCCGCCCTTAAATACATCATAGTGATGGGGCGGAGATCGCTAAAAGAGGAAGTAAATTCCCTTCTTTTTTATTTGGCGAGGACTGCCTGAGCGTTTTTAAGAGGGCAGAGGCTTTGTTTTTTATTTTCGAGAATGCTTACAATTATTTTAGTTTAAATTGCAACTCGAAACGAACTCCCTTTTTCAAGGCGATTGCTGGATTTGATTTGGTAACTATATGTGCTTGCAGTTGCGCTCCTGCAATCCCCCCTTGCGGTAAATCCTGAATTGTATACTGATCACTAGCAACCGGCAAACAACTAACCACACCCGTGTTGACGTTAACCTGATCAATACAAAAACTCTGGATACTTTCGATATCTGCTAATAGCACAGGAATGTTTGCCCCCAGAGAATCGACGTAATAAATTGGCAATGCACGAGTGATCGTTGAACGAATTGAATCCGTCAAACCAGCAAATGCCCCGCTGTAATATGTATTCATTTCTTGCACAGTTCCGGATTCAATCAAATTATTTACAGAAGCATATTGCACACCAAATAAATTTTGATACTTTGTTATCAAATCAACATAATCAACTCCGACACTCTGACCTTTTTGATTTAAGACATCCGTAACAGCAGTGTCATTGTTTGGATTTAACTTCACCAGATATTTTAATATGGGAGTTTTTACTCCCATTGAAACCAAAGAACTAATTTCTTGTAAAATATATGTTTTTAAATCAGTAGCTGGCTTGTTGGAATATACACCGTAAAAATTCCCAGTCTGTTTTTGCATTCCTGGAGAATAATTTATCGCATTTCCATTTCTATCCTTGGTTCCAGAAACATAATCCACATAAACCTCAGAATTGATCGTACCTGCACCAACAACACCGATATTATATACCGCACCCGCACTGCAAGTTAGTTTTGTATTCAAGTCACTTGCACCAGAAATACGTGTGTTTCCATAGAGTTTAAATTGATCACAGACATGATTTGAGATGTCTCCGCCATCAAAGCTAGACAACCACTGACGAACCGTCATCCCTGCCGTAGCTCCCTGACAGAGTTTAAAACTTGAAGTCCCTTTGTATTGTTGCCCATTCAAATGATCTGAACACAACATATCGCAACTGTACTGAACCAATGGATTAAAAAATACCTTGTCTATATATGTGCTTTGATGATTAGGAGCTGACGAATAACTTGCCGTAAAATTCCCAGTACACAGTGAAGAATCTAATAAATGCCCGCCACAATAAGACTTGGCATTTTGATCACATTTTAGCTGCGTATCAAGACTTGAACCGGCAGCCCAGCTACCATTTGTTTTTGCTGTGATTTGACAATTTGAATATTGATATTTACTAGGGTCACGAAATCCATTGAGATAATTACGACTAGAAACCGGCGAACCAGACTCATTCATATATGGAACCAAGGTCGCTGGACAATTAACTGGAAAAATATTATTTTTCCATAAGTCATTCACGAAAATTGCTGTTAACGCACCTTTAGCAATCACTCCTCCACTTGAATCAAAACCAAGTTGATACGATAGAGAATTCGCGCTGCCATTATTTAATTCACCAACAGAATCGTAAGTACAACTAAATGTTCCCGGCATCATTGATGCAATTTCTGAAGCCGCTATATTAAAAAAAGTAGGGGTGCAATTTGCGCTATAGTCCCCAGAAGCATAATAATATCGATAGCCACCTGGAATTTGTTGATCTTGATATTTGATACAACCAGTTTCATTAGACTCAATACAATTTTTTTGAATTGTGAAAGTTTGCCACTTGATTTGCGTGTCTTTGCGCAACACATCCATTTTAGCGCTTAAAGTATTCGGACCATCGACACTGCAACTGGCAGGAAAATTCTGTACCCGGTCATAAGAATAATGCAGATAATATTCATCTTGCGAACAATACTGATCCGTACCCTTTTCATCATAAAACTTATCCAAACATCGGTCACCACTGGCGAACTCATCATTTTCATCAGAAACTAAAACAAAAACAGATCTCGGTGTGTTTTTCTTATAAGCATCAAGATCTGCAGGGGTCATTGCTTGTAGCTTTTTTTTCTGTTGTTTCAAAATACGTGCAGTTGCGCAGAGACCACTTTCTTCATTGACCAAACCTTTACTGTATCCAGGGTTTAAAGCCAAATTTTGGAAATTAGACTGATATTCTACTGGAATATCTCTTAAAATAGACTGTTTCGTATTTTCAGGAGAGACTCGTGAAATTTTTAATTTTAAATTATTCACAAAACTATTGTAATCATTCCCCGAAACCTGGCGCGACACAAGGGTCGGCGAAAGTTTACCACCAACAACATCATTTACAGGAAAAGCATTTACCGATTTTTCATAAACCTTGGTGTAAGGAATTAAAGTTCCATTAAAATCACCATTGTATTCAGTCACACGCTGAATGTAACCCAAAGCATCTCCAGGATTCATAGACGAAATTGGATATTGTACCAATGCCCTAGCAGTTGTAATAGAATTCACAAAAGCTGTAATGTTATTTTGCACAATGACAGCATCAGCCCCATAATCTTTTCTCATGCCGATGGAGTCATATAGACCTGAGATTCGTTTGTAATTAGATGAATCCATATATATATTATTTTGCGCAGTCGTATAGACCTCGCCTGTCACATCAAAAATATTTAAATTTTGATTTCCTGTAGAACTTGAAAACATCACACCCACAGCTTCTGACACATTTGTATTGTTCAAACTCATCGACAATGAATTATCAATTATAAATTTAAAATCAATTTGCGGTAAGACAAGATCACTGGCAACGGTAGCAGAATATATTTTTTGTTTAGAAGGCAAGGTAGTCGTTGTGGTAGAAGTCGTAGTTGTTGTTGTCACTGGATTGATTACAACAACAGAAGGCATTGTGGTTGTGGTGGTGGTGGTGGTGGTGGTGGTGGTCACAGTGATATCTACCACGACATCTGCGACCTGAGGTATTTCCGGAATGACAGGTGGCAAGACTAGCATTTCACTAGATTCATCACGAGAGAATTTTGCTGGAGCACAATTTTGATATAAAACAGGTATTAGAAATACAACCAGACCCATCGATATATACAATAGTCGACGGTTAACCTGAACCAATGAAAATTTCCCCATCACTCCCCCGAGCGAAACAAACAAGTATCGTATTGATACAAAATAAAAATACTTGAAGTATTAAGAATATACTATACCAAGGCAGCTACTTAATAAAGCTAATCACAAAACAGCAATTCCGTATGAATCAATTTGAGCCGCAGCCAAACAGCTGATTTTAGTTGCATTTGCAATTTAGGGCTCATTTTTATTTTCTGGGTAAATCTAATAGGTTTGATTAGAGCTTCAG
>CAZMVK010000120.1:0-11079 GCA_964569545.1 uncultured Bdellovibrio sp. | reverse complement strand
TGGAACGGGACCGATCAATTGGACCGTGCCGAATGTCGATTCTACAGATGTTCAAATTCGTGTTTTAGCTACAGACCTAGCAGGAAATTTAGGCGAGGCCACATCACCAGTGTTTAGCATTGATAGCACAGTACCAACAGTCAGTACTGTCGCGGTAAATGTTGCCACAGGATCTTACAAACTTGGTCAAAGCATAAATGTCACAGTGCAGTTTTCAGAAAATGTTGTGATCACAGGAACTCCGCAATTAACTTTAAATACCACAGCCACCAATCGCGTTTTAAATCTGACAAGCTCTGCAACCAATACATTAACTTTTGTTTATACCGTACAAGCTGGTGAATCAGCGACAGCATTAGATGCGTTATCAAGCACGGCATTGTCATTAAATGGTGGCACGATAAAAGATACTGCTGAAAATTTAGCGACATTGACCTTGCCCGTTCCAGGGGCTGCGGGTTCTATCAGTCAAAGCAAAACAATACAGATTGATTCAACATTGCCGGCACGGCCAAATATTTATTTAACTTCACCTGATCAAGCACAAGCCACTGCTGTCACATTGACTGCGGCAAACTGCACAGACACGGCCTTTTTATATATTACCGAAGACGTTGGCGAAACTCCGATTGGTAACGAAGCCAGTTGGCAGGCTTGTTCACTGACCGCCAGTGCGATCACATACACATTATCCAGCACCACTGTTGGTGCTCGCCCACTGTATGTTTGGGCCAAAGATGCTGCGGGAAATGTTTCTGCAACAGCGAAAACTATTCCGCTGAAATATGTTCCAAAATTAATTTTAGGTCAGACGGATGAAACCCAGTCTCCTGGTTTAATAGGTGGTCAATATAATCCTGCAATGATAAAATATATAAACGGGAAAATTTATATTCCACAGCAGTTAAGCCCAAGAGTCTTAGTTTACAATAGTATCCCAACAAGTTCTATTCAAATGCCTGATGCAGTACTAGGACAAAAAGTTGGCTTTAAAATCGCTTATGCTGGGATTACAGCAAATCGTTTCGGTACTGCTGTTAACGATGTCGAAAGCGATGGAACCCATTTTGCGGTTGTCGACGGCAGCAATAATCGGGTTTTGCTTTGGAATACAATTCCAACAAATGGCGACACTCCGGCTGATCTGGTTTTAGGACAAGATACTTTTTATACCGGAGCTATAAATGGAGGCCTTGGCGCCACGACAAATCTGTTAACTTGCGCTTCGCTTAATGGTCCGCGAAATGTTATAATTGATGGTAACAAATTAATTGTTTCTGATTACGGGAATCACCGTATTTTGATCTGGAATACGTGGCCGACCAGCAATAATCAACCAGCTGATGTCGTTCTTGGACAAACCAGCTGCAGCACCAATGCCGCATCAACAACGGCGACTGGTTTGTATGGTCCACTTGGAATAAAAACAATCAACGGAAAATTAATTGTCGTTGAGGTTAGCAATAATCGTGTTTTGATTTGGAATTCTATTCCTACAGTTTCAGGAACTGCCGGTAATTTAGTTTTAGGACAAGCCACATTCACAACCAATAATGCAAATTCTGGCGGAATCTCGGCTTCATCACTCAAATATCCTAGATTAGTTGAAAGCAATGGCAGCAACTTAATTATCGCAGACAGCCAGAACAACCGTATTTTAATTTGGAATACATTTCCAACTGTCAACAATCAGGCCGCAGATGTGGTTTTGGGACAACCAAATTTTACCTCTGCCACAGTTAATCAAGGTGGAATTAATACAGCCACATCACTCAACGTCCCGCAAGGTGTTCAAATAATAAATGGCGATTTATGGGTAGTTGATACAAACAATAATCGTATTTTGAAATATTCAGGCATCCCAACCGTCAGCGGAACAGCTGCCAGTTTTGTTTTAGGTCAAGATCATATGGATGCCAATTTCAATTCATTTTCCAAGGGTGTCGATGGATTAAATTTCAATCGTCCCATCTATTCAGAAATCATCGGCAATAGATTATTTGTAACTAATTTTATTCAAAATCGAATTTTAATTTACAATTCATGGCCCGCGAATTCATCGACACAACCAGATTTAGTTCTAGGGCAAACTGATTTTATTTCTGAATATGCAAATCGCGGTTTACCAAGCCCTACGGCTTCAACGTTATCTTCGCCAGGCGCAACCTTATCGGTGGCCGGAAAATTTTTTATTGCAGACGCCAGCAATTCTCGTATTTTGGGTTACAATTCTGTGCCCACGACATCAACGGCATCAGCTGATTTTGTTTTAGGACAGCCTAATTTTAATGTGAATACCTTGAACAATGGCGGGCGTTCTGCAGCGACTCTTTATTCGCCCAGACAGATGAGCAGCGATGGACAAAAATTTGCCGTGGCTGATTATGGCAATCATCGTATTCTGATTTGGAATTCAATTCCGAATTCGAATGCTCAACCAGCCGATGTGGTTGTTGGTCAACCAGACATGAGTTCTGGTACGGCCAATAACGGCGGCATTTCTGCGGCCACATTAAACGTACCTAACGGTGTTGTTTTGGCTGAAAATAAATTAATTGTTGCCGACCAGACCAACAACCGTTTGTTGATCTGGGATCCAATCCCGACGGCCAATGGCACACCAGCAACCTATGTTATTGGTCAACCAGATTTCGTCACCAATACCGGTTACAATACAAGCCTGAATCAATCGCTAAGAATCACGCCGACTTACGTGAGTTATAAAAATGGAAAATTATTTTCGTCTAATGCCATGTCGTATGTGGTAAATATTTGGGATCAGATTCCAAATCAAAACAATCAAGAACCCGATCGTATTTTTGGTGTTTCATCAGCTCCTTACAATGCCCAAGAATTTCCACCAGCATTATTATCTGAAAACTTACTTAATACGACTTGGGGAATTTTTTCTGATGGCTCGCGTATGTTGATTTCTGAATATGGTCAAAATCGATTAAGTGTTGTACCTATTCCAGAGGTTTCTCTAACCAGTTCAAACAACAGCTCAAGCACTGCCACGCAGATCACCGTGCATGATTGCAGCAATCGTTCTGCCGTATTTTTTAATGAATCCACAATGCCTGCTGCAAATGCCAGCGGTTGGCAAACCTGTGTTACTACAAGAAATGCATTAAGCTATACCGTGAGTGCTGGCGAAGGTCTTAAAAATATCAAAGTCTGGTTTAAGGATACAGATGGCAATGTATTACCAAACTCACACAAGGTTTCAAGATGGCTTGTGACCACAAACAATGCTTTGATATCAGGTACCCTGGCGGTGACTTCTCCGACCAGCACTGCCACTGTCGTCTTTACCCCAATCTCTGCAAGCGGACAGAACGGCAATCAATCCCGTTTAATTTTCACAGAGAATGCAACACCACCAGCGCTGGGCGATGCTGGTTGGCAGGATATCAATACAACCATTTCATATACCTTGGTGGATCAGACAGATGGTCTGAAAACTATTTATCTTTGGGGTGTTGATGTTGCCGGAAATATCACGGCTCACCCGACTATTTTTAAATTTATTTATGATAAAACACCACCGACTGTTCCCAGCGCGACGTTGTCTGGGTTCTATGCAGCCACTTATAAAACTTTGGCTCGAATAACCATGAGCAGCTGCACTGACACCAGCAAGGTTTTTGTCCATGAAAGTACAGTGCCTACGGCTGCCACCGCGGGCTGGGTAACATGCAATACGAACACACACGGCATAACGTACACATTTCCTGGCGCCACCGAAGGCAATCATGCCTTGAATGTGTGGGCGCAAGATTCTTCGGGTAATGTTTCAACAACACCTTATGTTGTAAATGCCAATTTCAATTCACAATTAGCACTTGGACAAAGCAATGTCAGTTCAATCGCGACGGCTGCGACGAATGGTTTTACAGTTCCGCGTTCAATCCATTCTGATGGTACTCATTTTATTGTTGCGGACAATGCTGCTGGGCGAGTGTTGATTTATAACGGAGACCCGCGCAGCAATAATCCTGCGGTGGTATTGGGCGCAAGCTCTTTAACCGAAGTCGGCTTTTGGACTACTGGTGCGGCCACAGCCTCTAGCATCTCTACACCAATTGATGCGATTTTCGTTGGCTCTAAAGTGGTGGTTTCTGATTATTATAACAATCGTGTTTTGATCTGGAATTCAATTCCCACGGTCAACAATCAAGCGGCTGATGTGGTTTTGGGTCAACCCAATTTTACCTCTAACGTTGCCAATGCCGGTGGACGCAGTTGTGCGACATTAAATACTCCACGTGGATTAGCCAGTGATGGCACGCGTTTACTGGTTGCTGATTATACCAATAATCGTGTTTTGATTTGGAATACAATCCCGACCGTCAATGGTACCGCCGCCGATGTTGTAATCGGTGAGAGCAGTTGTTCTGCGGCCTTGACCGGGTCCACGTCTGTCTTATTAAAAACACCAATTCATGCATCGATTGATGGTAATCAAATTTTCATTTCTGATTACGGCAACCACCGTGTTTTAATTTACAATTCGATTCCAACCACACACGGCGCCAGTGCCGACATAGTGCTTGGACAAAGCAATTTTACTGCAAACACCGCAAACCAAGGCGTTGCAGTTAGTGCTTCTACCTTGAAAAATCCTTTACGTGTGATATCATCAGGTGGAAAATTATATGTCAGTGACGCTGGCAACTCTCGTGTTTTGATTTACACACCGGTTCCGACCAGTAATAATGCCGCAGCCTCAATTGTTTTAGGACAAACCACGATGAGCGGAGCTGGGGGCGCAACCTCTCAAGTTGGAATGGGTGGGCCGGAAGGTCTTTGGTTAGATGCCGGTGGTTTATTTGTTGTCGATAATCCCTATCACCGGATTAAACATTATACTTTACCTTTATCAACAGGACAGCTTGCTGATGCTGTCATCGGACAACCTTCTTGGACAAGTGGTATTATGAATGCAAAAAGCACCATGACGACCTCGGCGACAGATTTATTTCAGCCGATCAATGGTATTGTCGTCGGTACCAAATTTATTTTGCCAGATAATATTAATCACCGCGTTTTGATTTGGAATTCATTGCCCACGGTCAACAATCAAAGCCCAGATGTGGTGATTGGCCAACCTAACAAAACATCAATGACCATCAGTAATCCAGCGGTGCCCGCCGCTGGCAGATTGTATTCGCCATATGCAGTAGCCAGCGATGGTACGCGGTTGATTATTGCTGATTATGGTAATTACCGTGTGTTGATTTTTAATACCATCCCGACTGCGGATGGGGCCTCTGCCGATTTGGTTTTGGGCCAAGCAAGTCTCTCGACCTTTGCCGGAATCAATCGCGGAGGTGCCGTGGCCGCCAATACGATGTATGCACCGTCAGGGCTTTATACTGATGGTACACGTTTGTATGTCGCTGATTATGCCAACAACCGCGTGCTGGGTTGGAGTTCATTCCCGACGGTTGATGGTCAGGCTGCTGATTTCGTTTTAGGCCAAGCTAATTTTACCACCAACACATTAAACCGCGGGACAACTGTGGCAGCAAATAGTCTGTATGGACCACGCAGTATATTGGAAGCAAACGGAAAATTATTTATCACTGACACCAATAATTCTCGTGTTTTGATTTGGAATACAATTCCAAACAGCACCGGCGTTGCTGCCGATGTGGCCATAGGACAGCCAAATTTAACCTCCAATGGCGGAGCAGCTGGCGCCAGCGTTTTTTCATCACCTTGGGCTACAAATTATATTAATGGCAAACTGTATATCAACGATGGTTCTAATCGACGAATTATGATTTACAATAGTATTCCGACGACCTCAGGTGTAGCCGCTGACTCGATCCTTGGGCAAGCAAGTTCTGGCGCAAACAATATCAACTCGTTTGGTATTTCTGCATGGTCAATAGGCGAGGGCTCGACGAGTCTGTTTTTTGATGGCACCTATTTTTGGGTGACTGATCGAAACAATCATCGAGTTGTTAAACTGCAGCTGCCGCCATAGGTACTGGTTCGTGAATAAAGCAGCAGCCAGGGTAAATTGGACATGACTCCAGTTTACTCATGAGCAAATTGGAGTCATGTCCAAAACACTCATGCACAACAAGCCGCTTTTTGCTGTCGAGTGCAAGCGTGGTGAAAATTCCGCAAAGAGGTCGGGCTGGTTTAATTTGATAACAAAGTTCAATTTCATTAAAGTATATCATTGACCATACACTGAAAATAGCAGATAATTTCAGTGTATGGTACTTAGATCAATTAAGCCGTTAAAAACACGCAGTTTTTTCATCTTTGGTCCGCGTGGAACTGGCAAATCAACGTGGCTTCGGCAGCATATCGAAGGTCCTGACACTCTGGTCTTCAATCTTTTAGAGCCGCAAATTTATGAGTTGTTGCTGCTTGAACCCCAGCGATTTTACGACATCATCACCAGCAAAGATAATCAGAATAAAATCATTGTGGTTGATGAAGTCCAGCGCATCCCTGCCCTATTGGATATTGCTCATGACTTGATTTCCAAATTCAAAAGAATTTTTATTCTGACCGGATCCAGCTCCCGACGCCTGAAACAAAAAGGTGTTAACCTGCTTGCCGGCCGAGCTTCGTTTTATCAAATGTATCCATTATCCATGGATGAATTGAAAGAACAGTTTGATCTGCGCAAAGCTCTCGAGCGAGGACTTTTGCCGGATGCTTATTTTGCCAGTTCAGAACTCGAGGCTCACGAATTTTTAAAAGCCTATGTCATTACATATATCGAAAAAGAAATTCAACAAGAACAATGGATCCGAAAAATTGAACCCTTTCGAAAATTTTTGAATATTGCCGCACAAATGAATTCAAAAATTATCAACAAATCAAAAATGGCCAAACAAATTGGTGTCGAATCTTCGACGATTGAATCTTATTTGGAAATTTTAGAAGACACTCTCTTGGGTTTTCGTTTGCCTGGCTATGAAACTTCGGTGCGAAAACAAATTCGTTTGGCCGAAAAGTTTTATTTCATTGATACCGGAATTTCCAGAGCCATCGAAAAAGCCTTGGCAATTCCGTTGATCGATCATTCGTCCTATTACAGCTGCCTGTTTGAAACATTCATCGTTTTAGAAATCAAAAAACTGATCGAGTATCACCGTCTTGATTGGACCATGAGCTATCTACGCACCAAAGACGATGTCGAAATTGATTTGGTCATCAGTCGACCAAAGAATTCGCCCATTTTAATTGAAATCAAATCGACGACAAAAATTTTAGATTCAGATCTCAAATCATTATTGTCTCTGGGACAAGACCTGGACAAATCACACAAAAAAATATGCCCCAAGATTGTGATTTCCCAAGACCCACAAACTCGCGAAATCGACGCGGTCTCTTGCTGGCACTATAGTCAGCTCGTCAGTCGTTTGCTTCAGTATTCATAGGTAAAATGCTGCATGAGGAAGCCTTCTGCAAAGAGGTCGGGCTTGCTTAAAGCCTAATTGGGTAATGACTTGCCTAATTGGGTAATAATTGGGTAATCTTAAAGAATGTCTTCTTTTACTCTAAGATATCTGGACAATCTACGTCTTCATCCCTCTACGGCCTGGTCTCTGACTGTTATTGCCGAAGCCAGAGGTTTACAAGAATTTTGGCATAGAACAAAGCCAGATCTAATTTCGCAGCTTCGTGAATCCGCTTTGATTCAAAGTGCCGAGTCTTCAAACCGCATCGAAGGAGTCGAGGTCGAACCTCAACGCTTAGTCCCTTTGATTATGGGCACTTCAAAACCTCGCGACCGATCGGAAGAAGAAATTGTTGGCTATCGCCGCGCTCTTCAGTGGATCCATACGAACTTTAATAAAATCGAAATCAATTCTGAAACGATTAAAAAAATTCACAAACTGGCTCAGGGTGGCCTGACCGGAGACGCCGGAAAATGGAAAACAAAAGACAATGAGATCATTGAATTTTTACAGAATGGCGAACGAAAGATTAGATTCAAATGTGTCTCAGCAAAAGAAACTCCGCAAGCTATCAAAAATCTATGTGAAAACTATCGACAAACCCAAAAAAAACAGTCTCTACCCGAGCTGTTAAGTATTGCGAATTTTGTTTTAGATTTCCTGTGTATTCATCCGTTTCGCGACGGCAACGGTCGAGTCTCAAGACTCTTAACCTTGCTTTGCCTTTATCAATGTGGCTTTGAAGTCGGAAGATACATCAGCCTTGAGCGAGTCATCGAATCAAGCAAAGAAGATTATTATAGAACTCTAAATGAATCATCGCACAACTGGCATTCGGCAAGACATGATTTGTTCCCTTGGTGGAGTTATTTCCTCAGTCAAATAAAATCTGCCTATCAAGAGCTTAAAGATCGCGTCGAAATTGAACCAGGAGATTCAAAAACATCTTTGATTCGGAGCCTCATCAACGAAATGAGCATGGAATTTTCTATCTCTGACATTTTGAATCTGCAGCCACATTTAGATCGAGAAATTGTCAAAAAAACTTTTGCTTCTTTAAAAAAAGAAGGTGCCATTAAGCTGATTGGCAAAGGTCGCGGCGCGAGGTGGAAAAAAGCCTAGCTCGTGAGCAAACCTAGTTTAATTTTTGGCTGTGCTAAAAACGACGAAGGTTCTGAGCTATCGCGTTTGTTATTTCATGCATTGTTTTTTCTCTGATCGCAGTTTTTTTTACGTTGGAATTGTTTTGTTTTGCGCTGATATTAAATTGCTTTGCAATTTTAACGACATGGTCAATGATTTGCTGACATTTTTTTTGCTCTAATCCAGCGTCTTCAGCTAAGGCCAGTAAATGTGTTCTGCCGGGATTTTTACCCTCGGACATAATATCCATTTGGTGCTCCCCGTTGGGACCATCGCTGAAGGTCAAATCGTATGCAGGCGACAATATCCATCGTCGATTTTCATTTAATAAAAATGAGAAATTTTTAGCATGATCATCTCTGTTATTAAAAATCACATTAAAAACACTTTGCCGATAGGCCCGATAAACCTCTTGTTCATTTTTTGTCACAAACCTTGTCACACGCAATAACGTGCTATAGTTGACCGAGCCAGGAATACGAAAATCAGCGTTTAACATTCCAGCCAAAGATTGAATCGGAACACGTTTTTCATTAACACGGTCAAATCGTTTTGTACCAAATGCTGATAGGCTTTTACCTAAATCAAAAAATGAATTTTCTGCAACTAAAACGCCAGATTTTTTCGCCATAGCTGCATACAATTGCTCGATCAAGCATACTTCTTTGTGCTCATTCTGAGCCTGAAACTTGATCAACCAAGGCACGCCTGGCCCGTTGGGATCAGAAGAAATTTGATTTGTTTTTACATCATAATTCACCAGCACCTTTGGTCTGGCGCCATGCGGAGAGCCGCCCAGTTGTACCAACTGCAGTAACGCAGGGCTGGCTTGATCAGAAATAATTTTTTTTATCTCTCTTGCGATTTCTATGATCTTTAAATTTTTATATTCATTTGCATATTTTTTTTCAGGCTCAAAACTCAAGGCACCGATTCCGCTTTTTCCCAGCAAAGCGAGACGATCAAGGGGGGATATCTCGTATGGAGCAAGCCCCTGTTGACGAAATAATTTATCCATCAACAACATCCCCCAACCATCCGGGAGGCAATCAGCAATGAGCCCCGGCAATCGCAATTGAAACTGAGGAAAATCAGAATAAGATTGAGCCCTCAGCTTAAGATGCAGTGGCGAAAGCTCTAGCCCTTGTTTGAGCGCCTGAGCACTGTATTCAAACAAAAGCTGTCGACCATCATCTGCCAGTTGCCCCAGCTCCCAGTGCTCGCCCCAACCAGAATAATACACAGTGATTTTTTTCATCGGACTCTCTTTTGAACTTTTGCATTCATGATTTTATCGACTTGTTCCATCTGCGATATGGAATTCAGCCTCATTTTAAATAGTTCAGAAAGCTCATCGGCTAGATCCAAAGCTATAACCACTTTAATAAGGGACTCTAAAGATGACTGCCCCTTGAGCTCAATATTTTTGATGGTGCCAACTGAAACTCCGGCCATGTCGGCAAGATCTTGTTGTTTGATTTTTTTGCTCAGACGTTGGAGCTTGAGACGAACCCCAAAGGTCCGACAAAGCTCTGCAGAAGTCATTAATTTAATGTCTAATATATTGTCTTTTAAAGTTCTTTTTATGGCCATATAGCTAATATATTAGCTATAATTAGATGGTAAAACAAGTCCGTAAATGAGGGCACACCCTGGATATTTGTCTGTTTTAAATTAAACAGAGGCTCATGACGTTAGAACTAGGCTTTTCGAAATAAAATCGAAAACTGTGTCTTTATAATTCGACTCTATCTGTTAGTGTCGATCTGTTAGATCAAATCTCAAATTTAGAATTTCGTTTTTAAATCTAACCTAGCCTTAGTCTGTTAAAGGTGCCAGGCCCTGAATCTTTAAACCTGAGTACCGCCGCGGAACCAGACATCCTATTAAAAAAATATTAACAAACCGTGTTGAACTGAGACATCTTGTTACAATCTTTACTTTAGAAAACATCCTAAACTGTCGATATGTCTTAGAGTCTATAAACTCAGAGGTATTGCTTTATGAATTTTCTGGCAGCTATTGGAAATTTTATTATGAACAATCTGGTTGTTGCGGCTGTTGTTACCGCCGGCACTGGGGCGGTATCCGTTGTTGCTTATAAAAAATATACTGAGAGTGTTGCTGAGAAATCGATCTCACCAGTTGCCGCAGTTAAAGAAGAAAACACACAAGCTGATCGTGATTCGCAACCTAAACAAAAAACATATACTCAAGAATCCAATTCTGGCCGAAATCAAGCCCAGCGCCCAGCTCAAGTAGAACATGTTAATAAAAATATTCAACCACCCGCTTTGCCTGAGCCAGAAAAAACAAATCAGAATGCGAAAATAAATACTTTTTCTGAAAATTCTCAGCGTTCATATCAGCCGGCGCAAGCCTATCCATCACAACACAACAATGCTCAGCAGCCAGCAGCTCCTCCAGCAAGACCTACAGAACGAAAAGCTGCGACGAATTCTTCTGCTGAAAATAAATCATCAACTGAAACCACAAGTGATTC
>CAZMVK010000119.1:4674-11407 GCA_964569545.1 uncultured Bdellovibrio sp. | reverse complement strand
AATTCGTTTTGGGTTTTCAATTCTTGATGCCATTGATCAGTATTAAAACTCATCAGTTTTGAAAAACTTTGCGCTGTCATTTCAAGTCCCTGCCAGTTTAAATCTTCAAAACGTGGAGACAGTCCTATTGCAGTGTTTTCACCTTGCGCAGTCCCTGCCACACACTGAGTAATCCACTCAAGTACGCGCATGTTTTCGCCATAACCTGGCCACATATATTTGCCGTCGGAATCTTTGCGGAACCAGTTAACCAAAAATATTTTTGGTAATTTGCTGACGTTACTTTCCATATTCAACCAATGCTGAAAATAATCGCCCATGTTGTAACCAGTAAATGGCAACATGGCCATTGGATCACGGCGAACAATACCAACAGCGCCAGTCGCTGCAGCCGTGGTTTCAGAACCAATAGAGCTTGCTAGGTAAACACCTTGTTGCCAGCTTTCGGCCATTGTTACCAACGGAACAGTGTCGGCACGGCGACCACCAAAGATAAATGCAGAAATCGGTACACCTGCAGGGTTTTCCCAGTTTTCATCCAAACAAGGGCACTGAGTAGTTGAAACTGTAAAACGAGCATTTGGATGCGCAGCTTTGCGACCGCAACCTGGAGTCCAAGACTGACCTTGCCAGTCAATCAAATGTTCAGGCGCTGTATCCGTCATGCCTTCCCACCAAATATCACCATCATCAGTCAGAGCAACGTTGGTGAATAAAGTGTTTTTAGAAATTGAAAGCATCGCATTTGGATTGGTTTTCATGCCAGTGCCTGGGGCTACACCAAAAAATCCAGCCTCAGGATTGATGGCATGTAAAACACCTTTTTCGTCAGGTTTGATCCAAGCGATATCATCACCCACAGTTGTGATTTTCCAGCCAGCATAAGTTTGTGGTGGAATTAACATTGCGAAATTTGTTTTACCGCAAGCACTTGGGAAAGCTGCGCTGACGTAACTTTTTTTACCTTCTGGATTTTCAACACCCAAAATTAGCATGTGCTCTGCCAACCAACCTTCTTCGCGACCGATGGTTGAAGCAATACGAAGAGCAAAACATTTTTTACCAAGCAAAGCATTGCCGCCATAACCTGAACCAAATGACCAAATGGCTTTTTCTTCAGGAAAATGAACAATGTATTTTTCGTCTTTATTGCAAGGCCAAAGAACATCTTTTTGGCCAGCTGCCAATGGCGCGCCCACGCTGTGCATGCATTTAACAAAATCTCTGTTGTGCATATAAGCCAATGCTTGATCGCCCATACGGGTCATCAATTTCATGTTTACAACAACATACGGAGAATCTGTGATTTCAACACCATATTGAGCAAGAGGTGAACCCAAAGGGCCCATGCAAAATGGCACAACGTATAGAGTGCGACCTTGCATGCAGTTTTGAAACAAGCCGTTCAATTTGGCTTTCATTTCAGTTGGAGCCATCCAATTGTTGGTAGGGCCGGCATCGATTTTATTTTGTGAGCAGATGAAAGTACGATCTTCAACACGAGCCACATCTGAAGGATCAGAGCAAGCAAGGTATGAGTTGGGTCGTTTGGCAGGATTTAATTTTTTTAAGGTTCCAGCTTGCACCATTTGTTCGCAAAGTCTGTTGTATTCCTCTTCAGAACCATCACACCATTGAATATTTGTTGGCGTGGTCAGGGCTGCGATTTCTTGCACCCATAATTGAATTTTGGCTTTAGCCAAAGCAATAGCTTCTGAATTGGTTGTCGAGTTTGACATGAATCCTCCAAAAAATTATGCAGCCGTTGTATAACATCGGAGGTGGCTTTGGGTAGTTTATTCAATCTCATTATTTGCGGAGCGTGAACATTCTTTTTCAGATCAAGCTGATTTAAATGAGGGTTGATTAGTTGTGTAAAACGGGATTAATTGCCCACTTGGCGTGACAAATATTTCATGTCTAACATTTTGATATTACTGTTTTTTACTAGATATCTAGAACTGTATGCAACGTAAAATTGCGCTCGCCAGATATGTGATTGACGGTTTGTATCTTTCCGTTGGTACAAATATGGATGTTATTTAATTAAGCATTTTTTGCTTATTACCATTCTAAAAGAATACAGCCATTTTGACCGCTTGAGCCCATGCTCCCGCCGTTACCACAGGAATAGGTTTGTTTGATGCTGGGTAAGGCAATGTGATAAATAAAATTTGGTGAGGTTGGGGCAGCAGAAGGGTAGCTTGGGTCAGCTGGAGTTGTTCCAGCAGAACAACCACCACCGCCAGGAGCTACAACGTAAGTTCCAAATGAAGAGTCTGTTCCATTTGTGCCGGATGCACTTGATGTCCCACCGCTGCCAACTGTAATAGTAATAATATCACCAGGAGTCAGTTTATTTACCATGCTAAACCCTGCGGCACCGCTTGCTCCGCTACCCATCGAGGTGCAGCCACCACCGCCTGCGCCGATGACAGTTGCTTTTATTTTTTTCACTCCAGCGGGTATAGTAAAACTTCCGCTGGCTGTGAATAACTGAGCCCCACTTGGTATGCTAATATCTATGCAATCAAAAGTATCTGTTGCAGAAGTATATTGTAGGGTTTGATTTGCTGTACATGCTGTGGTTGAAAATAATGCTCCACCACCTATTGAGCTTTTTAACTCAGACAAATGAACGGATCCTGTTGTCCAGTAAGAACCTACATATTTTAAGAAATCACCAGCTGCAGGAGCCAATCCAGATTGAATTGTTGTACCACGTAATTTGCTGGCATCAACGCCGGTGAGTAGACTGCCATCGACTGCTGGTAATAGCCCTGAACCATTAAGCTGGACAATTTTGTTGGCCGTGGTTCCGACATCAACTGAAAGTGAGCCCGTGCTTGTGATTGGTCCACCGATCAGTCCTGTTCCTGTACTTATTGTGGTGACTCCACCGCCGCCGCCACCACCAAGGGATTGAGTCGTGCTGCCGTTATAATATTTTACAGCGCCTGCGGTGCTGTCATACCAAATGCTGCCAGTTGCGGGTGTGCTTGGAGTTCCTGAAACAACAGGTAAGCTGGCGCCACTTGTGCTTTGAGTTTTTAGATACTGAGTGGACGTTCCCGCTAACAAAGCACTGAGCTCGGTAAAGTCAGAACTCGATAAACTTGGGGCAGTGTCTGTTAGCAAAGTTGTTCTTAAAAGATTGTTTGTTTTGTAACCCGATAAAGATTCTGCAACATGAGCTGTCGGCACTGAACGTAGAGTTAAAGATCCTAAAGCATCAAATGTCGAACCGGCATTGGCACTGACCTGAATGGCCATTTTTCTTTCGTCACCAACTGAAGGTGTGTAGCTATTACCACTGTCGCATGTGAGCGAAGACATAGCTCCCTGGTTTTCAAATATTCTGGTGAAACTCAAGCCAGTCGAATCTGTTCTTGTGCCACCACCAACAGCTAAAGAAAAATATCCATCATTGCCTGTGGTTAAAGAGTGAGTTTCTTCGAACAACAAACAATTCTCTGACCCAGGGCTGCGAATTTGTAATTTGATGACTACAGCTTGAGCGCTCAGAGGTAAACTTGTCGAGTTTGTAAGATAACCTTCGTAGCTTAGCTTTGCTTGTGCCGAGAATGCAGTAAGTACTGATAACACAAAAAATGTTATCGAGAAAAATGTCGAATGTTTTTTTACTGCTTTCATAATTGCGTCCTCATTATTTTCGTAAGTTAATCAAATTCAGCACTCCAGTTATGGATTTGAAATTGACTGCCTTCTAATGTCTGTAATTCATTTTTTGTATTTACTCTTGAGTAGATTTTAAATTGGGATCCGCTCAATGGGGCCGAAGTTGCGGTTTGAATTCTTCCCACGGATTTGTCTTCTGTGACAGCGGTTCTGCAGGTGCTACTCCAACCTTTTTGCGTTATAATATTTTGTTCGGATTGAGGTATGCTAAAGCCGATAGATACAGAGGACTCTGGGGTGCTGATGTCTACGCCATTTGTTTGTCCTAAAAGATAAACTTTTTGCAATGGCCAATTCCAATTGGAACCGAATGCGGTGGGGCAAGCCTCGCTGGTGTTGTTTCTTAAAAAACCATAGACTTCAAAATTTCGACTGCTTCCCATTGGGACCATGACTGTCAGGCTTTGTCCTGGCGCCACGCTGCCTTCAAATATTCCTCGTTCTACATTGCATGTTGATGCGCCAGTTGTAACGGGAATATCTGGGCCGGTGACGTTGATGGCAAAACATAAAAGATTGTAATTGACCGTAGAAGATACGGCAGAGCTTTTAATTGCAGAAGATTGCTCTTGAAGAGTCGGAATACGTATTTGAATTTTACTGCTAGTAGCTTCGTCTTGAGCACGTTTGCAGGCGCTGAGATTGATAATCCCCAATAGAGAAAATAATAAGTAAAAAAAGAAAACAAAGCTCTTCATGAGCAATTTATCGGTAAATTGGTTATATTTTATTATAGGGCTGATTTAATACAAGACAGAGGTCTTAGGACTTTGGTGTTATCTATGAAACAATTTTCGCCACAATTTGCTGAGTTTGTATTTAAAACGAAGTGCTGAGATTTTTGAGCCTGAAGATATGAAATCAAGAGCGTGTTTTTCGCCTTCAATGTATAGGGCATCAAAATCATCAGCTGAAGTGCGAGAGTACTTGGTTAAATCCAAAGAGATCACGTAATCACAGTTTAATAATTGTTCTTTGGTGCGCATATCAATGAGCAGATCAAAAGAGTTGGTGACCACATCCATAATGCTATGTGGTTTTTTATATGATGTTTGCCCATTGAGATCGATGCCAATTACCATATCAGCACCAAGTTTTTTTGCCGCACGCACAGGAACATTTTCTGTTAAACCGCCATCGACATAAAGACAGCCGTCAATTTCTTGAGGGACATAAATAGCCGGAATACAACAGCTGGCAATGACAGCTTTTAATAAATTACCTTTGGTTAAAATTTTTCCTTCGCCGGTTTCGATGTTTGTGACTTGAATGGCCAAGGGGATTTTGCAATCTTCAATTTTAGAATCTCGACCGATCGTCCTGGCCAATGCATTTTCTAAATCCAAATTTTCAAATAAACCCAAGCTATTCATTTTGAAAGAAGCAAAACTGACGGCTCTGAGCGTTCGTAAGATTTTACTGATTTCATCCAATGGAATGCCATAAGCATAAAGAGCCGCAACGGCAGCACCAGCGCTTGTACCGCTGATGCAGTCTGGTCTTATTCCATTTTTTTCTAATTGAGCTAGAATTCCAAGATGTGCAGTTCCTTTGGCTCCGCCGCCACCTAAAGCCAGACCTAACATTTTGAATTCTCCTTGGTCTGCTTGTTATAAACCATTGGCTAAACAAGTGTTAAGGTTATCGCCTTGTAACACACAGAGAGATGTAATGGTTTGATGAAATTCTAATTGGCTCTCGGCCATTAAAAGTTCGCTGCTGATAAGCCTTGTTTGTTCAATAAACAAATCGTTAGTTGAAATGCGGCCCATTTTAAAGCTGCGTACATAATCATCATAAAGTTTTTTTGATAAACTCAAATTTTTTTCTGCCTCTGTTAGATTTTCTCGAGAAAGATTTAATTTTTTTTGCAGAAAACTGAATTGCTGTTCGTTTTGTTTTTTGCTTTTGGAAAAATCATTATCAGCTATGGTTTTAGCTGTGCGTGCTGAGCTTACGGTGGCTGCGGTTTCATATCTTGACCACAGTGGAAGGCTTAAAGTTAAAAGTCCTGTCCACTCACCAGTGACGGTGTTGTCTTTGTTTGTATTTTTAATCGGTGATTCAAAATAGGTAAGAGATAAATCTAAGCTTGGCCAGTACTGCGCCTTGCTTGAGGTTAAATTCCAATCACTGGCTTCAAATAACAGTTTTTTTTCAGCGACGGTGGGCGAAATATTTTCTTTGAAAGATTTAAGGCTAACCTGGTCGTTAAAGGGCCATTGTTTGGTTTTAATTGTTTGCACAAAACGTGATTGAATGGCTGCTATGTTCTCTTCGATTTCAATTTGTGCAATACGAACTTTATTTTTTTGTTGAGAAAGATCGACTTCAACTTTGTGGACCTCTTGTTGTGGGACTTTGCCTTGAGCGTAACGCTCTTGAACGATATTTAAAGATTCTAATTTGATTTTTAAAAAGTTTTCTTGTGTTTTTAAGGTCTGTTGTAAATACAAATTGCGATAAATTAAATTGGCCGCATCAAGCTCTGACTGTAATTGGCTGTTTAAATTAGAAATTTTTTGTGCTTCAAGTTGTGCGCTGGATGATTTGTAATCAGCCCAGTCTTTGCCTCCACGCAAGAGATTCACTGTGGATTGAGCTTGCCAATAAGTCACATCATCAAGACTTTCGTTATTGATGCGTTGTTTTTTTTGTCCAAGACCCAAATTAAGATCGGGAGTCCATGATAATTTTTTAGCAAGTAATGAATCTTGTTTGTATGCAACTTGCGCCTGGCTGGTTTTTAAATCTAAATCTGTTTTTTGAAATTGTTCAAGGTCTTCAAAAAAAGATCCTTGATCATTATTAGTTTTGTCGGTGCTAGCAAAAATCGAAAACGAAAAAAACAAAATTGTCAGAGATAAAAAACTTAAAACGAAATAATTTAAATTATAGGATCTCATTCTCATGCATCCACCTGTGGTAATATCGAAGGAGTTTGGTGTTTTTGTTGTGATTGATTTTTTTGACGACGATTTAAATATTGAAATTGCAGAGCGGGGACGAAAAATAAAGTTAACGACATCGAGAT
>CAZMVK010000119.1:0-4664 GCA_964569545.1 uncultured Bdellovibrio sp. | reverse complement strand
CACAAACCGCCACAAACAGCAATACCCAATGGTTGAAGGATCTTTCCGCCTTCACCTAAACCAAAAGCTATCGGTAACATACCAAGCACAGTGGTCAGAGAGGTCATCAAGATTGGTCGCAGTCTTGCCGTCGAGGCAGTGACTGTTGCAATCAGAGGCGAGTGGCCAGAGGCATAAAGTTTTTGAATGAAATCGACCAAGATAATACTGTTGGCCACAGCAATCCCATTTAACAAAATGGTTCCTAATCCTGAATTCAGCGAAAGAGAACTGCGGAACAACCAAAGTGACAGAATAACGCCCAGTAAACCTAATGGTATAGCTACTAAAACCAAGGCGGCTTGGATCAGATCGCCTAACTGAATAACCATCGTTAAAAAGATCAAAGCGATAGAAATAGCAATAGCCCATTTTAATTGATCTAAAGCTTCAATCAATTCTTTGTCGGGCACTGCTTCTATGACAGAGGGTAAAACAGTTTTTGAATTTTCTGGGTTTTTCATCCATTCGGACTGCAGTTGGATTAAGTCAGAGCGCAGTTGTTTAATGCGGACTGGTGCTAACTCTTTATGAGATTTATTCAGAGTGCTGGTTAACACGATCATGTTGTTTTGGTTCTCACGATAGATCGTTGGTGCTTGGCTCTCGATGCTGATGTTTGCAATGGCGCCCAGAGGTAAAACTTTACCCTCAAAGCCAATCGGTATCGATTTTAATGTTTCTAAAGATGGGTTCAGAGATTTTGGAAAACGTAAGTATACAGAAATATCCTGATTGTCTTGTTGTAAACGCGAGAGATAAATCCCATCTGTTGCTGTTCTTAATGAATGAGAAATTTCATTTTTGGATAAAACACTTTGTTGTGAACCGACACCAACTGGATCGCGAACGGTTAGACCTTTAGGTGCTTCAGCGCTGGGGATGACTCGGGTTTTATCGTAAAGGTCATTTTCGATAATCATATTTTGAATGTCTTGGGCCGTCTGTAATTGTTTTTCTGGTGAGCCACCGCTTACTTCAAGTCGTAATTGAGGAGGGTCTGGGATTTCAAGTTCTGATGGATTCCATTGTTCTACAAAATAAAATTTGGTTGCGGTGTTTTTAAAACGATCTTCAGAACGAGTGATCATATTTGCAATATTTTTTTTATCTTTTAATCGAATCATTACGAAGCCGTTTCGTTCACCTTGAATTTGCATAAAGGTGTACTGAATTTTGTCTCCTTCTAACGCCATGATTTCTTGTTCTAAAATATCTAATTCTGCCTCAAGCTGTTTGCTGGTATTAAACAATGGTGAGTAAACACCAACAATCAACCAATCACTGTCGGGGCGGCCAATAACTTCTTTATTTAATCTCGGTACAACAAAATAAATCAAAGCGGGCAGCAACAATGCTATTGTTAAAAATGAAAACTTTTGCCAATTAGCAGAACTTAAAAATTTATGCAAAGCAGAGGCATAACCATTTTCAATCTTTTTTAAATATTTCTCAAAAGGTGAGTGGACCTCTTGAAAGGTGCTGTTTTTTAAAATATGCAAACGAATGGTTGGCACCAAGATCAAGGCGACAATTGCAGAAAGACCATGAGAAAAGATAACTGCTTTAGCAAGATCACCAAGTAACGAATTGGTTAAACCATTGGTAAAAACCAAAGGAGCAAAAACAACTAACGATGCAATGGTCGAGGCAATGATGGGTAATTTAACTTCGTTGACCGCGGTTAAGACCAATTGGCATTTGTCGGCATAACTTAGGCTATAAGATGATGTTTTGTTAGCTTGAAGGTTTTTGTTTAAATTTAAGATGTTATTTTGTTTATGCAATTCAAAGTGACGAAAAATATTTTCTAAAACCACAACCGACGCATCGACATTCATGCCGGCAGATAATGCCAAACCACCCAATGAAATCATATTAAGATTCATCCCAGTTAATCGCATCAGGATAAATGCCATAATCAAACTGAGCGGAATTTCAATGGCGGCAGTGGCTACGTTTTTTAAACTGCCAATAAAAATAAATAAAACAATAACGGCCAGTAAGGCAGCGATGAGGACTTCACGTAAAACACCTAACACGCTGTTGTTGATAAAATCTGAAGGGTTGACCAATACTTTGTATTGAATATCCTGAGGCCATTGCTGTTCTATTTTTGAAATTTCAGCAGTGATTTGATCTGCCATATTTTTGATGTTTCCGCCCTCTTTGGGGTCGGCGAACAAAATAATACTTTCAACACCGTTGGTTTTAAATTTTTGTCGACTGGCTTCTGTTTGTGCCAATTTTATTTCTGCTAAATCTTTTAAAAAAATGGGACTTTTATCAATCGAAGTTAAACGAATGTTTTGTAGTTCTTCAACTGTGCTTGCTGAGCGTGGAAGGTTTAATTGGTATTCTTTGTCTCCCATTTTTAAAGTTCCACCGTTAAGGCTTGTAACAGCTTCTTGCACGGCGCGGTGGACGGTGAGTGTGGTGATTTCGTATTGAGCCAGTTTTTCTGGAGAGACTATAATGGAAATTTCTTTTTTATTTGGATTGTAAAGACCCACACCTTCGGCATCGGTGATTTTTGCAGATATAGGTGTGATCAATGAATTTAAGATCGAATAAATTTCATCCAAAGAGCGCATGGGGCTGTAAAAACTGAGAGCATAAAAACCTTGGTTTTCGCGCCAACTACGAACCGAGATGCCTTGTCTGACGCCGTCATCAGCTGCACTCATTACTGTTTGTACTTTGTTGTTAACCTCTTTGATGGCTTGATCTGCGTCGGCTCCCCATTCGAACTGGATGGTGTAATGAGCATTATGATTTCGGTATTCGGCTTTTAATGTTTTGACTGAAATTTTGCCGGTTAAACTGTCGCTGTTGATTTTTAGACCCTGTAGTTGACCTTCAAGATCACGTCCATAGGATTCAAAATATTGTTGTGAAGAAAATGAACCATACGGAATATCTGCTGCTACAGTAACTTGGCTGCTTTTTGGAAAAAGCGATATTGGCAATTGTGAAGCACTTAAAATGCCCCACAGAGCAAGTGCCGCAAGAATAATATAAACTCTTAGTGGTTTGGTATAAAGATCTAACATCGTTGTTACCTACTGAGTTTTCTTTTCGTCTGTTTTTTCGATCTCGACGGCTTCACCATCTTTGATGGCGCGGCTGGCACGCACCACAACTTTTTCGCCAGTTTTTAATCCCGATTTAATAATAAAAAGATTGTCTCGCTGTTCGCCCAATTCGATGTTTCTTTTTTCGATGGTGTTATCTGCTTTTAGAATTTTAAGCATCGGCTTGCCATCGCGATAACTGATCGCATTTTCAGGCAATAAAATAATTTCTCCGCGAGCAATTGAAAACATTGCCTGGCCAATGGTGCCAAGCAACGGCATTTGATTTGGTTTTTGTGAAAACTCTAAAACGGCAGAGGCCGTGCCAGTGCGTGGATCAATCCATGGGCTGATGCCGGTGACTTGCACAGGCATTTCGTTGGCGCCAACTTTGAGATTTCCTTTAAGGCCTTGAGTGATAAATGGAGCATCTTGGCTTGAGAATTCGACATTCATTTTAACAGAGCGTGGGTCGGTGATGGTTAGCAGTTTATCGCCACGATTGATTTTGCTCATTTGCGAAACCAGCATTTGTGTGATGACACCATTAACTGGACTGCGCACAGAGACTTGGGCATAGGTAAATCCTGGGTCTTTGTTTTCAACTACCAAGATGGCTTCGTTGGCACGCACGGCAGAGCCCAAAGGTTTTAAGATACGAATCACATGGCCATCGACTTCGGCAGTTAGTGTTGATTGAATTTTTGCTTCGACTTTGGCGGGGACTAAAACTTTGTAGGTGTCTGTGGTTTTGTCGACGGTGTTAAGTAAAACTTTGGCGGCTTCTTTTTTTTCTGGAACTGGGGCGGCTTGAGTTTTTTGAATTACAGTCACTGATAAAATGAAAGAAGTCAGAATTGAGGCCAAAAAAGTGGCAGTAGTCTTCATAATAAATCCCCCAGATTCAATATTTTTGAGTCTGGGACATAACAATCTAGATCTAAAAATTCACTAAGAATTTAATGGTTTATACAAAAATAACTAGGGCGCCTGTATTTTTTCATTTTTTGGGTGTGTGAGTCAGTTAGTTTGTATTGGTAGGATGTTTAAACTAGGCAAATTTAAAATATAGACCACGAAAAGTGCTTTGTTTTAAAGGATTCATTGAATTGTTCCAACAATGATACAAATTCAATTTTTTCGATACTCTGACAAATAGCCTGTTACATCCGTCACAACGACTCATTTTAAAACAACTGTCATTCTTAACCTATTAAATCTTTAGCATTTGGTAGGTCTAGCCGATCAGTACTAAGTCATGAATATCGTTAAGTTTACTTTTTATCTCATATCGCAAATAAAGAGGATCTTCGGCAAGGTCTTTGCCGGCGTGCTTTTGTTGCTGTTTACCCTTGCTTGTGAAAAATCCAAGGTTGAATTGAACCGCGATCCGTTGGCAGCCGATGTTTCGTTTTTATCTGGTAAACTTTTGGGTTATTCTTCGTCTTCAAGTCTTGGTTTAAGCTCTCAGTCTATGGTCTCAACCTTGTCTTGCACCAATCCGGTGGCAGGTCTTTATGAGTTGGATGACAATGGTGATAAAAAAGATCC
>CAZMVK010000118.1:0-11557 GCA_964569545.1 uncultured Bdellovibrio sp. | reverse complement strand
TTGGACAAATTATTGAAACAATTGGATTTCCGCATTCGTCCAGACGAGAGCGGCGGCGTTTATGTTTATTACGTCAAATACGGAGATGCAGAAAAAATATCACAAACACTTTCTGGTGTTGCTAAAGATGCAGCTCCAAAACC
The DNA here is from genome assembly GCA_964569545.1 of uncultured Bdellovibrio sp. Lineage (GTDB taxonomy): Bacteria > Bdellovibrionota > Bdellovibrionia > Bdellovibrionales > Bdellovibrionaceae > CAZMVK01. The sequence continues at coordinate 11,414 of CAZMVK010000118.1, read as the reverse complement.
AGCCTCAGGTGGTGCCGCACCTCCGGGATTGCAACTGACTCAACAAGGGGTCACCAGTCAGCAGGAAATATTCGGTGGTGATGTTAAAATCACAGCCGACAAAGGCACCAACTCTTTAGTTATTGTCGCTAGCAAACAAGATTACGAAGTTGTGCTCAATTTATTGCATAAAATCGATATTCCACGCGATCAAGTTTTCGTTGAAGCTGTCATTATGGAAATGAAAAACACCGATGCTGCTGATTATCAAATTGGATATTTTAAATTCGTAGATAAATCAGGTGCCAAAGTCGGTTTTAACGGCTTCAGTGGAACATCACTGACTGATTTCTTAAATCCAGCTGGTGGCACCGGCGCTATCCTGGGATTTAGCAACGGCGAGAGCATGGACATTCAAACTCCGGGAACGAACACCACCACATCGATTTCTTCACTGATTGGTTTTATCAACTTTTTGAAAACAAATGCCAACGCCAACGTGCTCTCGACTCCGCAAATTTTAGCTCTTGATGCACAAGAAGCTGAGATCGAAGTCGGTGATAAAGTTGTCACTGGTTCGCAAGCAACTGCCGGCGCTAACGGAGCAGCCCCTGTTGAAACACCTACTTTTGATGATGCGACTATCAAGTTAAAAATCAAACCGTTTATCAGTCCTACTTCGAATTCGATTCGTTTAGAGATCGACAATCAAGTAAAACAACTGTCTTTGGCAAAAACTCCGGCGAAATTTCAAAACAGTGCACAGCCTTTAGCAACTAGACACATCAAAACCAATATCGTTGTTCGCAATGGCGACACCGCGGTTCTTGGGGGATTGATGAAAGAAGACGACGTTGAGAGTGTGCGCAAAGTTCCTTTATTAGGCGACATCCCAATACTGGGTTGGTTGTTTAAATCAAGAACTTCTTCGAAAGAAAAAACTAACATGTTGATTTTCTTAACTCCCAAGGTCATTCGCACTGGCGAAGATGGTCAAAACCTTTTAGCAGAAAAATTGGATCAACGCTTGAAATTTATCAAACAAACAGGCGGACGCGATCCATACGGAGAAGCTATTGATAACTTGCAAAAGAAGAAAACAGCAGGCAGCATTAAGACTGATAAGGACAGCAAAAAGGAATAAATAAAATCATGGCGAGCTTGGACATTGCAAATATTTTGTCAAAAAGCACAGGGCTATCACCTGAACAAATCAAAACTGTGCTCGCCAATCCTTCGACCTCCAACACCAGCACAATTGGTGAAGCGCTTGAACAAAAAGAATATTCGACAGCTGATGATTTGATCGCCCAACTCTGCAAAGAAATGGGCCTTGAATACATTAAAGATATTCCTGTCGCTGACATCTCAGCTGATTTGGTTCGCGATCTTCCGATCAATTACGCCAAACAATTTACTGTTTTACCTTTTCGTGAAGATAACGACAGCGTTACCGCCCTTACTGCAAATCCCGTCAACTTAAAAGTCTTAGATGATTTGCGAGTGATCTTCGGCAAACGCGTGCGCCCATTGATTTCAACCTCAGTTAAAATTCAAGATGCAATCAACAAAGTCTATGAGAAGAGCACTGCCAACCTTGCAGGTCTAGCTGATATAGACCAAGAAGATTACGATTTAGACGACCCTATTGTCGACTTGTTAGAAGCCGGCGAAGACGATGCCCCAGTTATCAAACTGGTGAACTCTTTATTATTTCGCGCGGTGAAAGAAAAAGCTTCTGATATTCACATTGAACCTTATGAAAAAGACATGGCCGTTAGATTTCGCGTCGATGGTCTTTTGTTTGACGTCTACAAACCACCTAAAAAATTGCAGAATGCAATCACCTCTCGCCTGAAAGTCATGGCCAACCTGAATATCGCTGAAAAACGATTGCCGCAAGATGGTCGCATTCCATTAAAGGTCGGCGGTAAAGATATTGATATTCGTTTAAATGCAGTTCCCACATCTCATGGTGAGCGCATCGTTATGCGTTTGCAGGATAGATCCAATGTCGTTTTAGAAATCGAGCAACTTGGATTTTCCGATGAGATGATTAAAAATATCGACAATCTTATCGAGCGCACTTATGGAATTTTAATTGTCACCGGTCCTACTGGTTCTGGTAAATCAACGACCTTGTATGGCTGCGTAACTAAATTGAACAAACCTGATGTTAATATCCTTACAGTTGAAGACCCTGTCGAGCAACGCGTGCATGGCATAGGTCAAGTTCAAGTGAATTCAAAAATTGGCTTAACTTTCGCGGCTGGTCTGCGCGCCTTTCTTCGTCAAGATCCTGATATCATCATGGTCGGAGAGATTCGTGACTTGGAAACCGCAGAGCTAGCGATCAATGCTTCGCTGACTGGTCACTTGGTTCTATCTACGATCCACGCCAATGATTCCGCCGGGGCGTTTCCCCGCCTGTTAGATATTGGTGCTGAGCCTTTTTTAATTGCTACGTCTATTCTTGGTGTTATCGCGCAACGTCTGGTGCGGGTGTTATGTCCACATTGCAAAGTTCATTATGAGCCCACTGATTTTCAATTAAACACTTTAGGTATTACTCGCGCACAGGCAAAAGCTGGTAATATTCACCGAGCTGTAGGCTGTTCAAATTGCAATCAAAAAGGCTATATCGGCCGAACAATTATTGGCGAGTTGTTGATTGTGAACGACGACATACGCTCTCTGGTTATGCAACGTAAAGACGGTAATTCCATTCGCAAAGCTGCGGTCCAAGGCGGAATGAAAACCTTCCGTGATCACGGCATTCAAAAAGTTTTAACAGGCATCTCCACGATTGAAGAGCTGTTGTCTAATACACAATTGGATTTATAATGCCTATTTTCGAGTACAAAGGCCTGACCAAAGATGGAAAAAACACACGCGGCGTAGTCGACTCGGAAAATATTCGCGCCGCACGAATGAAGCTTAAAAAAGATGGCATTTACGTAGTAGAATTAAAAGATAAAAAAAAGAAAGAAACCTCTGCTGATAAAAAAAAATCTGGCAGCGGAAAGAGCGTTAACGTTCGCGATCTTTCTTTGATGACAAGGCAGCTTGCGACCTTGATCAAAGCCAACATCCCCTTGGTCGATGCGCTGACAGCGATTGCAGAACAGGTTGAAAACCCAACTCTGCAAGAAGCCATTTCTGATTGCAAAAACATGGTCAACGAGGGCAGCCCTTTTTACAAAGCTCTAGGAAAATATCCACAAATCTTTAACACTATTTATGTTTCGATGTGCGAAGCCGGCGAAATGTCTGGCACGTTGGATTTGATTCTTTTGCGTTTGGCTGAGTTCACCGAAGCACAAAACGAAATGCGAGCAAAAGTTAAAAGCGCTCTGACCTATCCTGTGGTCATGTTGACTGTGACCATGGCTTTACTTTCATTTTTATTTGTCTTTGTTATTCCAAAAATGGTGACGGTGTTTGAAAGCTTTCCGCAATTAAAATTACCTTGGTATACCGAGATGGTTATTGCCGCCAGTGGTATTTTAGTAAATTACTGGTATCTCATTATCGGTTTCTGTTTCACGACGTTTACTTTATTTAACAACTGGAAAAAAACACCTGAAGGTCATAAAAAATGGGATGCAATCTCACTTAAGCTTCCTGTTTTTGGCGAAGTCAACCGCATGGTAGCCGTTGCCCGTTTTACCAGAACATTAGCAACATTATTAACTGGTGGCGTACCAATGCTCAATGCTATGCAAACAGTTCGCAACGTTGTTGATAATGATGTTCTTGCCACCGCAATCGACCAAGCGCGCGACAATATCTCCGAAGGGGAATCCATAGCTGGACCTTTGAAAAAATCAGGTCAGTTCCCGCCCATCGTCATTCACATGGTTAATATCGGCGAAAAAACCGGCGATTTAGAAAATATGTTGGTCCAGGTCTCTGACGCATACGACTTTCAAGTCAAAAACAAATTAGAATCGATGACTGGCTTGATGGGGCCGGTGGTTTTAGTTATAATGGGTGGAGTGATCGGCCTTATTGTTTTCTCTGTTATGATCCCAATGTTTGAGCTAACAAACGCAGTAGGAAATTAACATGCATACGCCTTTAGGCACCAAAGAACTGACAATCAATCCAAAACACATTCCAGTGTCCACCCCTGGAAATACTGGACATACAGGACATTCTGCTGTGTCTAGCCAGGACGACAAATCGGATCGTTCTGGCGGAGTCGACACTCTTGAACGTGTAGACACTTCACAAAAAATTCAAACTCCAAAAATGTACAAGGTCATTTTACACAATGACGATTTCACACCTATGGATTTTGTCGTTTTGATTTTGAAAAGATTTTTTTCTAAAACTGAAGAACAAGCAACACAAGTGATGCTGGATGTTCATCAAAAAGGTTATGGTGTTGCCGGCGTGTACACGCTTGAAATTGCAGAGATGAAATCCATGCAAGCCAACCAACTGGCCAGATCCCACCAATACCCTCTTGAAAGTACTATTGAAGCTGAATGACCGCGGAGGTTCGTGATGATGAGCAAACAATTAGAAAAACGAATCGCTGAAGCTGTTGATGATGCAAAATCTCTAAAAAGCGAATACGTCACACTGGAGCATTTATTATTAAGCCTTTGCGAGTCACCGGTCAGCAATGAAATTTTTGAATTTTGCAATATCAACGTACAAGAATTAAAAAAACAATTGCGAACACAAATTCAAAAAAATTGCCCGCAGATCAGCACCGAACAGCTCAGCACTTTTGGCGGATACGATCACTGGCAACCTGAATTCACCATCGCATGTCACAGATTATTTCAAAGGGCCGCAGCCCAAGTCCGCGGTGCCGGAAAAAATCAAATCACCGAAGGTCATTTGCTGGTCGCATTTTTTTATGAACAAGATTCGTTTGCCGTCTTAGCAATGAATCAACAGGGCTTATCACAATTTGAACTGATTCAAGCGGTGTCACATTTAGATCGCAGCCAATCACAATTTAACACTCCGGCGGGCCCCTCTCATGCGATCTCGGGACCAGAGATTGATGGCCAAGCCAAAGATGAGAGCAAAAATTCTGCACTGGAAAGTTTTTGTGTAAATTTAAATGAAAAAGCCATTCAAGGAAAAACAGATCCCTTGATTGGCAGAAAAGACGTTCTTGAACGCACGATGCAAGTTTTATGTCGTCGCACTAAAAACAATCCATTATTTATTGGTGATCCTGGTGTTGGAAAAACTGCGATTGCTGAAGGCCTTGCTTGGCATATCACACAGGGACAAGTTCCAGAACCATTAAAAGACAAAGTCATCTACTCATTAGATTTAGGTGGTTTGTTAGCTGGAGCTAAATTTCGTGGAGATTTTGAAGGCCGTTTAAAAAATGTAATCAAAGAAGTTCAAGCGCATAAAAACGCAATTTTATTTATCGATGAAATTCACACGCTTGTTGGCGCCGGTGCGACCAGTGGTGGATCAATGGATGCCTCTAATTTATTAAAACCAGCTCTGGCCAATGGCGAGATCAGCTGTATAGGATCGACAACCTATCAAGAGTTCCGTCAGCATTTTGAAAAAGACCGAGCGCTCACCAGACGTTTTCAAAAAATAGATATCAAAGAGCCGACTCTGCCTGAATGTTTAGAAATTTTAAAAGGTCTACGTACAAATTTCGAAAAACATCACCAAGTGAAATACACAGACACATCTCTGCAAGCGGCCATTGACCTGTCTGTTAAGTTTTTGCACGGAAAATTATTGCCTGACAAAGCCATCGACGTGATTGACGAAGCCGGCGCCCAAGCCCGCCTGGTAGGACTGACCGATAGCGTGATTACAGAAAAAGAAATGGAACAAGTCATTGCTAAAATGGCGCAGGTTCCAGCAGCTTCGGTTTCCAGCAGTGATCGCGAACAATTAAAAGATTTAGATTTAAAATTAAAAGCGCAAGTTTTCGGTCAAGACGACGCTATTGATCGCGTTGTTGCCAGCATCAAATACTCTCGCAGCGGTTTAGGTCGCGAGAATAGACCCATCGGCTCTTTTCTTTTTTCCGGACCCACCGGTGTTGGAAAAACTGAAGTTTGTAAAAAATTGGCAGAGACTTTAGGTATACCACTTTTACGCTTTGATATGAGTGAGTACATGGAAAAGCACACTGTCGCCAGACTGGTGGGGGCACCTCCAGGATATGTCGGTTTTGAAAGTGGCGGACAACTGACCGAAGCCGTCAATCAAAGTCCTTATGCTGTTTTGTTATTAGATGAAATTGAAAAAGCACACACTGATATTTTTAATATTCTTTTGCAAGTCATGGATGCCGGTCGCCTGACTGATACAAACGGACGTGTTGCAAATTTTCGTAATGTGATTTTAATTATGACATCAAACGCTGGCGCACAAGATGTTGCCCGCGGATCGATCGGCATTGTTGACCAACCTGCACGTCATATTTCGATGGACGCAATTAAAAAAATGTTCTCACCAGAATTTATCAATCGTTTAGATGCGATTGTAAACTTTAAAGATTTAGATCGCCCTATCATTTTGCGAGTGGTACATAAATTGATTGAAGAACTGAGCCAACAATTACTGAAAAAGAATGTACAATTGACAGTCGAGAGTGATGTTTTAGATTGGCTGATGAACAAGGGTTACGACAAAATTTATGGCGCTCGTCCCTTGGCAAGAACTGTTGATGAACATATTAAAAAGTCTCTGGTCGACGAGTTGTTATTCGGCAAACTTGCTCAGGGTGGATCTGTTTTGGTCAAAATCAAAGATTCTGCTGGCTCTATAACCAAAAATATAGTGACAAAAAATGTCAACACAAGTGAGAAATCTCACTCCGAATTAGAGTTTATTTTTACTCCGACCCGACCTTGACTTTTATTTTTTACTACACATAATTGCTGTAAATATTACGTTATGAAATTATAGGGCGTGTTCTCATTTGATCGCCCTGCTAATTTTGTAACGTGATTTTCATTATGGACTTTTATAATCGGTTTCATAATAAGCGCAATTTTTGATTTTTTCAGATTGCAGAAGGAGTTTATATGGTTTGGCTTCGCAGAATTGGACTTTTTGTTCTAGTCAACGCATTGGTCTTAATCACCATCAGCGTGACCTCAACAATTATTTTTAATGTTCTTGGTATTCGCATGTCAGGTGGCACTCAGGGTTTACTGATCATGTGCGCAATCATGGGATTCTCTGGTTCATTGATCTCACTGATGATGTCAAAATTCATGGCCAAACATATGATGGGTGTGCAGATTATCGATCTACAAACCAATGATGCCAATTTACGTCGATTGGTGACTATGACTCATGATTTGGCCAGAAAAGCGGGACTTCCGGCAATGCCAGAGGTCGGCATATTTGAATCACCTGAATGCAATGCATTCGCCACAGGGCCAAGCAAAAGCAACAGCTTGGTTGCAGTTAGCACAGGACTTTTGCGCGTGATGAGTGAAGATGAAATCGAAGGCGTTTTGGGTCATGAAATCGCTCATATCAGCAATGGCGATATGGTCACTATGACTTTGATCCAAGGTGTAGTGAATACCTTTGTTTTATTTTTATCACGCATACTGGCTGGCGCATTGACCTCTGGTGACCGCGAAGACGATCGCAAATCGCCGATGATGTATTGGATTTTAACTCAAGCTTTTGATTTGTTATTTACTATCTTAGCAAGCTTTGCGGTAAATTATTTTTCTCGATTGCGCGAGTACAGAGCTGATGCTGGCGGCGCACGCTACGCTGGACGACAAAAAATGATCGCAGGACTGCGTCGTTTACAATCTCAGTTCGACAATATTGAACCTGACAATGGAGCTGGTGCTACAATGAAAATCAGCAGCAGATCTTCTGGACTGATGGCCTTATTTAGCACTCACCCACCTTTGTCAGAGCGCATTCAAAGATTAGAAATGTCGCGATAAATTTAAAAAAACCAGCCCAGCCTGCAACTTGCAAAATTCTTTTTGCAAGTTGCTTACGCCTTGCTCTCACATTAGCATATTTGTATGGGCAAACGTTTATTTCTTCTTAGATTTTTCATTCTTATTTTAGCCAGTTCACCTTTGTTTTTAACTTTGAACTGTACACAAATTACCAAAGTAAATGATTTAGATTCTTCCTTACAAGAAACGGCACAGCTTAAAAAATACAAATCAGCACAGGCACAACAAACCACGAATCCTGAAAAAAGCTGTGAGCTTTATCAACAATTATCTAATGAGAATTTCCCTCTACAGTCTTTGGCTTTGGTAAAAAGTCATCTCATTTGTCGCTCGGATAAAGTGCCACCGGTTCTCAGCGAAAAACTTTTACCTCTGAACTCTGCACAAATTTTATCAGCAGAACCCTGGCTGATGAGTTTGGATGTAGAACGTGAAATTTTAGAAGCAAAAAATAATTCCGAAAAAGTTCAAGCGCTAATACGCAAGGCACAGTGGATACAAAATTCACCAGACAACAAGGGACAAAAGAAAAAAGAAATTACCAATCTATTACTGAGCGCTCAAAAAGAAGTTCACAAGACAGTTCCCGGAGAAATTGGTCCTTTGAACCTTGAGGACAGTCAGTTAGAACAAAAAATATTATCTTCCCTATATCAATCTGCTCCGCGCTTAAATCCATCTCCTCGCCCGCCTGAATTGATCTCTGTTGCGCAAGACTGGATCAATCAACGACAATATGACAAGGCCCGAGAAATCCTAGCTCAGATCAAATTAAGATCTGAATTATCCGCAGAAGAAAAATATCAAGCCATCAAACTGACCAGAAACAGCTACAAAACAGAACAAAACAAACAAGAACATCTCATCGCCTGTAAAAAACTGATTTATGAATTAGAAACAAAAAACGAATCACCTGTTCGCATTTTAGAATCATATACAACTTATGCTCGAGCTCTGTGGACCGAAGGTCAAATTAACGAAGCACAAAAGGTGCTGACCGAGGCAGAGAAAAAATTAAGTAATAAAATCAGCCTTGAAGAAATTGATTACATCCGTGGTCGTATGGCAGAAGAAAAGAAAGATTTCGATATCGCCTTAATGTATTATCAAAAAGCAAAATTGCAATCTAGAGATAAAAACACATTGAAAGAAAAAATATTATTTTCCTTGGCTTGGACAGATCGGAAGCTTGGAAAATTCGGCGCCGCTGCTGATGCTTTTGCCGAACTCAAAGAAATGACCAAAGACCCTTTCGATAAAAACAGATACTGGTTTTGGTATACAAAATCTTTACAACAATCATTCGAACAGAATACGAAAAATATACTCGTAAACAATTCTGCAGAAACGATTGCAAATGAAAATAAAAAATCAGCAACCATACAAAATGCCCTAGCCATAACTAAAAACGACAATGATTTCAAAACTCAGTATATAAAAGAATATAAAGATTTAATCAGCAACGATCCATTAGGTTATTACGGCATTTTGGCTCACCGAGAAATCGACGAAAAATTCACTGCTTTGAACAACAGCACGAACAGCACTATCAACAATCAAAGTGCTAAAACTTTTGATTCAAAAGAAATGAATTTAATCCAAAGCTTAGCTTATGTCGAAGAGAATGAAATCCTTGTTCAGCTCTTAGATTTCAAATCTAAAAAACTACGCGAACAAAAAAATTACGACAAAAACACTTGGCTATATCTTCTCAAATGGTACGCCAAAGCTGGCCAATACCAACCACTGTTTCAGCAAATTGGTACATTAGACAGCGAAATGAAAAATCAGCTATTTCAATCCAATCCTGAACTTTTATTTCCGATGAAATATAAAGACTTAGTATTGGCGGCTGCTCTTAAATTTCAGGTTGAACCGGCTTTTATATTTTCAATCATCAGACAAGAATCATCTTTCAACCCACAAGCTCGCTCACCAGTGAATGCCTACGGCCTGATGCAACTGATGCCCAATGTGGCGCAAGAGCTTTACACGAATTCTTTTATCGAGAAAAAATTAAAAGAAGAAAAAATTGCAGAAATTCCTAAAGGCAAATCATTCATCTCCGAACCCGAGACTTTATATGATACCAAAACCAATATTTTATTGGGCACAGCCCTGCTGTCGCAGTTACAGAAAAAATTCAACAATCAATTCATCTTAAAAACTGCAGCTTACAATGCCAACGAAAAAGCCATTCATGGTTGGCTTAAAACAAGATGGAATCACGACCCTATTGAATTTATTGAAGACATTCCTTACGAAGAAACCAGAAGCTACGTTAAATTGGTCTTACGTAATTATATTTTCTACTCACGCATGGCTCAACCTGATCAATCCATTGCATTTCCAGATAAGTTTCTAGATCTTGCGATTGAAACAACATCTAGCGTTTCACAAATGTGATTCACAGAGATTCAAAAATGACTGTCGGATATTCTCTTTAAACACTTCGTGGCACTTGATGTTTTAATCTTCGATTTATATAGGTATATGCAATGTGGATCAAACCCCATGTGTATAAGGCTCGGACTTCAAACAACGTCAGAAAAATTGAAGACTTCGTGTCTACATTCCATATGAGAATAAGAAATAAAGCATGAGCAAAAAACAAACTCAGCAAATACTGAATATATTCATTTCGACTCAGGCCAGACCATTTTTTATGAGTGCGAAAAATCCATTTAAAAGCATGAAAAATGACAATACCTTTATAAATTATCGAAGTAGGTATGAGCTGAATATATTGATCAAATAAATTCATTTTAGGTTGTAAATAAGTAAGCAAGGTCAAGCCAGCAATTAAAATTGCTCCTACAAAAAAATGAGCCTCACGAATAGATTTATATTTTGAATTTGAAGTCTTTTTTACCTCATCAGTCCAGAAATGAAAAATAAAAGCAAAGCTAGTTATTAAAATAATCAGATCTGTAGACAGTGCAGATTTAAATACTGCAAGAAAAAAAAGAGCAGTACCTATCAAAACAAATAAGAGCTTCAAATTATATCTAACAGTCCATAAATAGCTTAGAACATAGTGAGCATGTGACAGAACCACAAAGGCGACAAACAAAGCCCAGCTACCAAGATAAATAAGATAGCTTATAATACCAATCGAGATAGCGCTGTATAGAGCATTAATATTAAGGTATTCCATTTTGGACATTCGCCAATGTCTTATCCTGATTGATCGTCCAAACATCGGAAGGAGCGTTGGGATAAATTCGAGCCGTAGCCGCTGCTGTGTAAAGAGTAGCTCCACCGCTTACTACATATCCGGCCCCTGTTGCATCAATAGTATCAGGAAGAGCTGCATCAGCACCATTTATCACCCAGCAAGAAGTTCCACCAGCTCCGCCTCCACCAGCTCCGCCTCCACCAGCTCCGCCTCCACCAGCTCCGCCTCCACCAGCTCCGCCTCCACCAGCTCCGCCTCCACCAGCTCCGCCTCCACCAGCTCCGCCTCCACCAGCTCCGCCTCCACCAGCT
>CAZMVK010000117.1:0-11600 GCA_964569545.1 uncultured Bdellovibrio sp. | reverse complement strand
TGGAGTTGACGATATAGTGTTTTGATTGTGGCTGGTCACTTCGGTGATGCGGTAACGCTGGTCAATCACTGGTTTGAAAACTTGAATTTTTTGTCGAGCCAGCTCGGCTCGTCGCAAGCGACGAATCAGTTCTTCTGTTTTTCCTGAAAACATGGAGCCGACAACGACTTCGATCCAACCTGACATGAAAATTCCCCACTCATTAAAAAAAAATTATAGTTCCAAACAAAATTATCAGAACATTTTTTTGCAAACCAGCCAAGGGCTTAGGTCAGAATAGACACGGCAGGTTGATGGAAATCGTATCCGAGTTGCAGAAAAAATAGGCTGAGCTTGAAAATCAATCTCAGCCTTGTTGTTCAGGTTATTTAAAAGAAGGCTAAATGAAAATTACATTCCACATTCGTCAGGTAATAATGAACTCAAATTGCCACTGAAATCTACGTTCTTTAAAGCGACTGGTTTTAACGATTTAACACTGACAGATTTATTTTCGTTGGAAGAGATGATGCTGACATTTTTACGGACAAGGTCTACTGAGCATTTCGTATCAGCAGAATTATCAGGCATGTTGGTATTTACTTTGTTGAATTCAATTTTTAAAACAGTGGCTACATTTTTAATAAAACCAATAGTCATGTCGTAACCAAGCATTTCTGTGCCATTGCCAGCAGGAGATTGTTTTAGAATTAATTGTGTAGACGTTAGACCTTTGCTGTCAGTCACATTTTGTGTTTGTAGAGAGGCTTCTTGAGAGTCGCCGCTCATTTGAATATTACGAGCTCTGACATTTATTTTTTTTTCACCATAAGCTGTATTGCCAGCTCCGGTATAAATAAATAAATCACGACGATCGTCATTTCCAGGTCGATACAAAATGACTGAGTCTAACAAGCCATCTTGATTGAAATCTGCGGAGACGGCAGAAATCACACCTGTTAAAACATTTCTTTTTATAACACCAGTGCTAGCCGCAAAACTGACAGCTGAAAGCAGGCTTGAGCCAGTTATTAACAGTGCTAAAGCGAACTTTGGAGTAGGCATTGTTTTATTTATAAGCGACATAAAATTCTCCTTTTGTAGTTGAGTGGTTATTGCATAATTTGTTTATATGCTAAATTTGTTCCATTCAAGAGATCTCGGGTTTAAGTTTATAATGATGCGAGAATCAGCTAAAACCTACTGGCTTCATAAATAAGTATTATGTATTTGATTAGTATTTGTCATTCGCAGTTACGGTTTAGTGGTATTCAGCAGAATTTGGTCCAATCGCCGTATTTTGTTTAATAGCTTCATTTTTTCTGTATGATTTTTCGAGTTCAGATATAAATGAACCAGTTTTGATCTTTTAGCTAGAGCTTCTGTTTTTATAAATTCAGAATAATGGTCGACAATGCTGTTGCTGTTTTTATTAAAATTAGCAACAAAAACGGCAGGAATTTGTTCTTTAGTAATTTGATTTTGTTGGTACATATCTATGGCAGTAGCTAGCGCAGGGTTAGACCGGGCTAATTGTTCACTCTGTTTATTTTTTTGTTCGTTATATGTTTTGTAGATGTAATGTAGGATTGTGCCGTTTAGGATTGTTTGAACAGAGTAGTATAAGTAAATATTTTTATTTTTTAGCAAGCGCAGTGGTTTGGTCAATAAAAAGCGATAAGCATAAATGATCCCAATGGCGCCCAGAGCTTTCCCCGAAATATCTGCAGCAATTAAAGAGGCAACAAACAGAGATTTGTTTTGTTCGTCATCTCCATAACAGTGATTGAGAGCTGTATAGAAATCATCATTAGCAAGCAATGTGCTTAGTTTTTTGCTGGTTTTTAAAATGTTGAATTCAAGAACAACATCTTTTGCGGATTCAGAACTGAGCGTGAGAGTTTTTGATAAATCATGTTTTTGACATAACTGTATGGTCAGCGAATAGGCTTCAGATGAAGCCTGTGCTGTGAGTTGCGAGAGCGACAGAAGTAAGAAAATAAGCAGACTGAAAAACTTCATTTGAATTACATTTGGTCGATTTCGAATAGATTGTTTTCAAGTTTTTCAAGTTTAGAGGAAAGTTCAGAAAGTTGTTTTTGTATTTTTTCTTTTTCTTCGGAACTGACCATAAGAGAACTTCTAGTTGTTCTTTCCATGACTTCTAATGCGCCAAAGCTTAGTAGTAAGCCTGCTGCAAATTTTAAGGCCATATTCTGATTGCCAGCAGAAATTTTTCCTCTATAAGCTTGCACAACTTCGATTGCTAAAAGCCAGCCAGTTAGGCTTGAGCCAATATTTCCAATGTTATAATACATATCGTTATTTACTATTGTTGCATTTACTTTAGATAGAGAAAAATTGTATTGATCAATATAAGCTCTGGTTTGGTTTATTAGCTGAATTTTTTGTTCTATGCTTAATGAATTAGAGTTTTGAGTTTGTGGTGGCATGAGTGAAGAAGATTGCTCAGCCAAAGCCAGGTTTGCCATAACAGGATTTAAAATCATTGCGGTAGCAAGAGTGATTAGGACAGATTTTTTATTCAACATAGTTAAAGCTCCAGAGTTAATAGTTTTGCATCAAAGAAATTCATTAGAGCTATTAGCCAAAGTTGTGCCAGTTTTAATTTTTAGCGATAGCATGATAAAATTGAATTGAGCTTTTATGTGTATAATATCACTGACGAATAGTTTTACAGTGCCGCAAATTGTGGTTCACATGTTCCATAAAACAATTCTACAAATGAAATTGAGCTATTAAATGGTTCTCAGATCCAAGAAGCGGAGCTGCGTGGCGTAGACAAGCAAGGCGTGTTTTGTTAGGGTCGAACGCGTTTATGTTCCTTTAGAATATGATGCTAAATTGGGAGTTAAAATGAAAATTAGTTGGATATATTCACTTAGGTTTAAATCATTCATAATGAAAGTTCTGATTGGTGTGTTGTGTTGTTTTGCATTGCAAACACATAATGCACAAGCTGCAGGGACGAAAGACACCCTTAATATTGGTATGATGTCAGAATTTGAAAATCTCAATCCAATGATTTATTCGCAAGCGGCGACGGGTTATATGTTGAGACTGGCTTATCGACCTTTGGTGGCTTTGTCTTTGGAAAACAAATGGGTTCCAGTATTGATTAAAAAAATGCCGACACTGGAAAATAAATTGGTTAAGAAAAAAGGTGAGGGGATTGAGATTCAAATAGAATTTATTGATAATTTAAAATGGGGAGACGGTGTTGCTGTGACCTGCAAAGATATTGAATTTGCATGGCAGGTCGGAATGCATCCCAATGTTTCAACCAGCAGTAAGGAAGAATTTGAGAATATTAAATCCATCAAGTGGGCCAACGAAACGCCAACTAAATGTGTGATTGAGATGGCTAAAGCCAAATATAATTATTTTAACAGTATGCCAGATCCAATGCCAGAGCATCTTGAGGCGGCTGTGTTTAATAAATTTAAAGACAAGCCAGAAGGTTACGATCACAATTCTTTGTATACCAAAGATCCCAGCAATCCAGGTTTGTACAATGGTCCTTTTATGGTTTCAGAAGTTAAATTGGGAAGCCATGTGATGTTTGTGAACAATCCAAATTTTTATGGTAAAAAGCCGGCGATCAAAAAAATGGTTTTTAAATTGATTCCGAATGCGGCGACATTAACTGCACATTTGCAGGCTGGTGATATTGATATGGTCAGCCCAGCCGGTGGGTTGGGTTTAGATCAAGCCATTGCCTTTGAGAAAAAAATTAGTGTAGACAAATCTCCATTTCGCGTAGCTTATGCCGATGGTTTTGTTTATGCCCACATCGATTTGAATTTGGAAAATCCTGCTCTTGCCGATTTGCGTGTACGCAAAGCCATCTCAATGGCATTTAATAAAAAAGATATTTTATCGATGCTTGATGGCAAAGCTAAAGAAGCGAAATTTTTTGTCGCCAACAACGATATGTGGGCTTCAGACAAGGCCCCGGTTTATTCATTCAACAAACGCGAGGCTAATAAATTGTTAGACGAAGCCGGTTGGAAATTAAACGCTAAAGGCATTCGCGAAAAAAATGGTAAAACATTGTCGTTAACTTTGATGGCAGTTGCGGGTATTAAGCTGACTGATATGATCGAGGTTTATGTACAATCGCAATTGAAATCTGTGGGTATTGAGATTTCAATTAAAAATGAACCAGCTCGGGTATTCTTTGGTGAGACTACAAAGCATCGCAAATTTGATATGGCTTTTTATTCTTGGGTTTCAATTCCAGAGTCTTCGCCAAGATCGATGTTGCATTCGACAATGATTCCTTCAGAGAAAAATTCTTGGTCTGGACAAAATCAACCAGGATGGAAAAATGCGAAAGTTGATAAATTGGTAGATGCTCTAGAGGTTGAGTTGAATCAAAGCAAACGTGCTTTGATTGGTAAACAGATCACAGAGATTTATGCTCAAGAAATTCCTGTGATCCCTATTTATTTTAGACCGAACAATTCCGTTGTTCCTGCTGGTATGAAAAATTATAAGCTCTCTGGGCATTTGTACTACGAAACATTGTATGCCGAAAGTTGGGAACTTTAGGTTATAAAAAAACCTGTCGGATTGTTACGATCTGACTGGTTGAGAATTAGGTTTAAGCTACCACTTGCGTGACTGGTTTAAGCTACCACTTGCGTGACTGGTTTAAGCTACCACTTGCGTGATAGTGTAAAAGTATAGATTGGTTCGAATTTTTTTGATTCACCTTCGAAGGCTCCGATGTCGTTAGGGACGTGTTCTAGGGCAGCACCTGTGGTTTGGCTGTAGGTGGAGCTAAAGTCCCAACGATGGCCATTTATTCCAACCTGGAAGCTTTGGATGCTGCGTTTGCCATCAGAATATTTGCTCTGAGAGCGAATCTCGTTTTGTCGACGAACTGATAAATACAATTCGCGACCTGTGTTTGTGTAATGACCCAAGATCATTTGGGCATTTTGTTCCTTGTACGAAGCTGCATACATATCAGTCGAAAATTTTCCAGTTTCTGTTTGTAATTTTAGATGAGTTCTGCCGGATTTGTTGCGCAAATCTTTTTCTAAACCAACATAATACATTACAAAACGGTCGCGAATCTGATCGCGATATTCGATGCTGCCATCAGGCATTTGAATGGCCAATGGACTTTCAATGTCTTCCCACACAGGCGCAAATCCTGGATTGAAATTATTTAGAAAACTGTGAAAGGATTTTTGTTGTTTGCTTGCGTGAAAAATATTGCTTGAATCCTTGGTGTTGACTTCGATAAGACCAAGTCCTGTACGTGCATAGGCATCAAAAATATACAAGCGTGCACGTGGCGTCTCAATAATGAATTTTATTAAATTCTCTTCCGCAAAGACTTGTGGAATGTGCATCAATCCATCTTCATATCGGCCATACTGAATGCTATCGACGTTAAAACGTAAAGGTCGGGTGTATAGTTTTGTGCTATAACTGAGAGCGGCTTTCATATGACGTTTCATAAAGTTTTCATCTACAATACCGAATTCAAGTCCATGGGTAAATCCAACATCGTCTTTGCCCGCGGCGATAACTTCCCAGACAGCATTGTCGTTGTCCCATTTTAAATAGATTGAATACTCTTTGTGAGCTTTTTCTGGAATTTCTGGAATATCAAGACGGATGATTTTTTCATCGCTGAGTAAGTTTTTAATTTTGCCATGTGTGGTTTGGCAAACAGAGTTTTGTTTTGAGGCCTCTGAACAGATAAACATTTTTGTGACCTGCTCAGATATATGATTTATAAAACTAGGCTTATTAAATTTAGAAGGTTCAGCCGCTGAGACGTTCAAGCTGATTATATGACTCATGAGTAACGGAAATAAAAATACACTGGAAGACAATCGCAAAATAACAGTTCGCATTTTGTTTGATGACTTCTTTGATAACCTTTTAGCTGAAGAGTTATCAGACAGTGACAAATTTAAGCCAGCTTGTGACATATAGAACCTCCATAAAACGGTTTACAACTCGGTTTTCTCAAGAACTCAGTTGCTTATGCGAAATCTGGGCTCACTAAATTACCTTGTTGATAAAGAGTTTAACATCTGTGCTTGGTTAAGCTTTTAACAATAAGACAATCTATATTTGCTGATGTCAGTTGTGAACGTACTGGCTGATTTTATTAATGGATTTTAGGGAACTCTCAATAATTTATTCTTGGCATGCAAATCGCTTATCACTGATTACTTGCAGCAGTTCTATTTGTGCAGGCACTCGTTAGCGTACAAGGATTTGACATGAAAAAAATGTTATTTAGTTTATGGATTTTAACATCGATGATTTTATCAAATGTAGTGCAAGCTTATGATGAAGACGTCCATTTTTATCAAACTTATTCAATGGCGCGGTTTGCGGGTATTAAACATGAGGTCGCAGTCAAAATGGCATTGACGACTCAATGGATGGATGAAAGTTACATATCAGATCCGATGAGTATGATTTTTTTACCACTGACTGGAATTAAAAAAAGAAGACTTTTACATTTTCCTTCTTCGCGTTTAGCCGGAGAATTGGGTCGTACGACTCAGCAGCATGTCAGTGGGGCTAATAAATTAAGTTCGATGCAGGTTCAGTTCATCTTGGAGATTCTAAAGGATTTGAATGTAGAAATTGATCCTCGTGAAATTGTTTTTGCAACAGAAACTACCGAAGGGCATCCTTTAGCTACAGAGATGTTGTTGATCGGCTTAAAAACTGGAAATCTGATGATGTCATCAGCCAGCCTGCATGTTCTTGAAGATTCTTATGCACACGCAGGAACGCCTGCCGAAGAGGGGCATGCTCAGTACTGGCATTGGCCTGATCGTCCGTATGTTTCGATGGAAAAATTTTATCGTATGACCCGTTCTGTGTTTCATGCCTTGACGGCTATTCGCGGTCAATTGCCGCAAGATGCTTTGGATTGCAGTTTAAACATTTCTGCTACGGGCCCTGTGACTTTGCCAAACTGTCAACGTGAACCTCAGGAGTTGTACGAGCAATACCGTGCTTTGCCATTGGTGCAGTCAACAGTTTCAAAAGATATTACCAGAGATGCCAATTTTGTTCGTTATGCTTTAACCCAAGTTCAAGCCAGCGCCATTCGTAATGGATATATTTTCCCACACAAAAATACTGAGTTTGTGAAAGTGCTTAATTCAGTTGTATTGGATGGGAAAACCAACACCTACGTAGCTTTAGCAACAATTTTAGAAACCATCATGTTAAAACAATCTGCAAATGATCCAATTTTGAATATTGTATTGATGATGCAAGATTCTGGTTTGTTGAAAGAGAGTAAGAAAAATGATAAAAAAATAAAACTACAAGATTTTGCTGCGACTTATGGTTATGATTTGGCTAAAATGGATCCCTCTAACGTTCAAAGGCTAAGTGAATTGATTGCGACTGCCATGCTTCGTTGGTTTGTGCCGAAAGATTTGGATGACAGTCACCGTTTTGAGTTAGAAGACGATTCTGGTGTTATTCGAAAAAAAGAAATGGAAATGCGTATTTCAAATGCGCGTCGAATGGTTTTTTCTTTGTATGGATCCAATTTAAAATTGGTTGGTAACAATTCAAAGGATTATAATGGTTTTATGCAAGAGCTGGCAATGGATTCACGTGCGGTCACTCCGGTTCGTACTTTCGTTGGCGGTATTGAGCAGGTGACATTTTCCTTGAGCGAGAAAAAAGCTTTTGATTTGATGATATTGTCGTACCTTTATCCAAGTGTCAGCGAGAGTGAATTGAGAACTTTATTGCGTATCAATTCAAAACTGGTCACGGTTATGGATATTTTAAAATTAAAAGATGATTCTGCGGAGGGGGCTGTGAACGAAGGCAGTGCCGCGATTTATGATACTGATGAATCAGGAACAGAAACGAAAAAAAGTGGTGTAATGTCTTGGGTCGGTGACAAGTGGAATGCGATGACAGATTCTGTGTCAGGAACATTTTCTGATATTTCTGCTTATAAAGAGTTGTTGAGCGAAATTAAAAATGTCGATAAATTTTCAGGGCTGTTGCAGAAACTTTTGAAAGACACCATGTCAGCACATTCGGTTCCATCACCAGATAATATGATTTATTTTGAACCGTCTTTGGTTGCGCAATATAAACAAACTGGAAAATTTAAAGTATTTTTGAGTGAACAAGATGTTTGGTCAAAAACTGTTTTACGAACGTCGGCTCCGCAAGCAAAAATTCCTTAATAAATTTTAGTCAGCGTTTTTATTAAACGCTGACTTGGTAATCGCGAAGTGCTTCGGTCAGGCTGGTTTTTAAATCTGTGCTGGCTTTGCGTTTTCCGATAATCAATGCGCACGGAACGCCATATTCGCCTGCTGGAAATTTTTTATTCATGGATCCTGGGATCACAACTGAATTTTTTGGTACGCGACCTTGATATTGCACAGATGAATTTTCGCTGACATCAATAATTTTTGTTGAGGCCGTCAAGGTGACTCCTGCTCCCAGCACAACGCCTTCTTCAAGATGAACGCCTTCGACCACGATCGCGCGACTGCCCAGAAAACAATGATCTTCGATAATCACAGGGCTTGCTTGAATAGGCTCTAAAACTCCACCAATGCCAACGCCACCTGAAAGATGCACGTGTTTACCAATCTGCGCACAGCTGCCAACTGTTGCCCAGGTGTCGACCATGGTACCTGATCCGACATAGGCGCCAATGTTCACAAAGCTTGGCATCATGATCACGCCACTCTCAATGTAAGAACCCGCGCGAGCAATTGCTTGTGGAACCACTCGCACGTTCATTTCTGCAGTCCATTTTTTTAAAGGAATTTTATCAAAATACTGGATGTCGCCACTGTGGACGACTTGCATTTTTTGAATACGGAAATAAAGCAAAATCGCTTTTTTTAAAGCTTCGTGAGTAACCCAGGTGTTGTTGATCTTTTCTGCGACTCGCACTGAGCCTTGGTCTAATTGTTCTATCGTCGATAAGATCAAATCTTTTTCGACAGTGCTGATGTCGTCAATTTTTTTTCCACCGGAAATGTCTTGATAAAGAGAATTTATTTGAGAATTTAGTTTTTCAATATTTTGTGACATTTTAAAATTTCCCTTTGTTGAGTGAGTGCTCGGTAACTTTCAAACATTCGCGAATAGCAGGGACGTGCACTGCTAAAACCTGATCCAAAGCCAGGCCACGTTCAATTTCGTAAGTCAGTGTAGAATAGCCGCGTTCAAGGCCTGCATAAGTTCCAAGCGATCCTGGTGTTGGATAGCCAATATCGGTATCGATTTTATAGCCTGTCCATTTTGCCAAGCACTGGGCTTCGTCATGACAGTTGCCATTGACGTTTAGAACTGGAAACCATGAATGTAAGCTGAGTATAAAATGTGGTTTGAAAGAATCTAAATAAGCGACCAAAGCTTGGTTTTCAGGTTCACTGCAGGGATGAGTTCCGGGATGGTATCGTTCAGTTTTAATTTCCGGTGACCAATCTTTGGTTGGCAGATTGCGATTCAGGTCGACACCGTTTGCATTGGTGCGTTGTTTAGCCAGAACGCCATCAAGATTGAAAGTTGGGATCAATGTTAAATTTAATTTATAACTGAAATCTTGTAGAAAAGAATCCAATAAACCAAGGGCTGCGGTTACTCCTTCGATTTCGTCGCCATGAACGCCGCCCATAATAAGGACCTTGGGAGTTGATGCGTTCAAGTCACCAAAATGATAACTGAGAATAGGTAATCCAATTTTTGATTTACAAAATGTTTTTACGTTCATGTTGCAGACTGTGACAAAAATAAAATCTGTAAGCAATAATTATGTGAGTGCTTACTCAAATTCGGTGGAGCGCGTCTGTTTATTTGCTTATTTTCCTCTTAAATTCATGGTGAGGCCTTTTAAAAAATTGCGCAAAAGCTGATCGCCGCAGACGCGGTAATTGGGGTGGCCTTCTTTGCGAAATAAAGCGCTAATTTCTGATTTCGTTGCACGAAAACCAGCGTCATTGAGGACGGCAATAATGTCTTCGTCACGCATTTCAAGCGCGACCCTTAATTTTTTAAGCACAACATTATTGGTTGGTAGATCGACAGCCAGCGGAGCTCTGTTTTCATCTTTGCCGCGCATAAAGTAAATCAGACCATTAAGAAAATGAGCCATAGTGTTTTGTGGGCACTCGAGAAAACCTGGTTCGTCCTCTTTTTTAAGGTAGGCGTGGATTTCCTCAAGAGTTACATCGCCACCGCTGTATTTAACCAAGTCGGTCATTTTCAGTTCGCTCATTTTGAGCATGTGGCGAATGCTGCGTAAAACATCGTTGTTAATCATAGAGTAAAAGCTTTCTGTTAGTCGGAGTTGCCTAAAAAGAAATCTGCTAATTCCATTTTAAAGAAATTTTCCAAGAGTATAGCGTGTTCATCATGTTTATTGTTTGTAATAACGATTCCTCGATGAATTTTATGTTTTTTACGTATTGCCGCAAGCCCTGGCAAGCTTTCTTTTTTCATTCCACTTTTGACTTCGATGGCTACAATTTTTTTACCCAAACGTAGTATAAAATCTACTTCGTAAGGACCCTCTTTCCAGTATTCAATTTTATAATCAGTGCCCATGGCCTTGTTAATAAGGTGGGCGCCGACAGAACTTTCTACCCAGCGTCCCCACGGGTTTGGATTTTGTTTCGTTGATAGAAAAGTTTCTGTAGAGAGGGCAGACATTAAAGCTGTATTGAAAACTTGTAGTTTCGGAGAGCTAGAGCGTGTAGTAACCTTAGAACCAGAATATTTCTGCAGCCCGGTCACAAAGCCTACGGCTGATAATAATTCCAGATAATGAGCTAGTGTTGTTGTGTTGCCGGCATCTTGCAACTGGCCGACCATTTTTTGGTACGAAAGAATTTGTCCAGAGTATTCGCAAGCTAAAAAAAACAATTGCCTTAACAGAGCTGGTTTATCGATACGAGTCAGTAACATCACATCACGCGAGATGGTGGTTTCGATCAGCGAGTTTTTTATATAAGATTTCCAGCGGCCTTCGTCGGCGATCTCAGATTTTATTAATGATAAAGAGCCTGGGTAGCCACCGTAAAAAATGTATTCATTTAAATTCAAACCAAAAGCTTTTTCTGTTTCAGGGAAAAACCAGTGTGGAATATATGTTATTTCAAAACGTCCAGCCAGGCTTTCAGATAGACCTTTTTGAATAAGTAAAGGGGCCGAGCCCAATAGAAAAACCTTGAGCGGATTTTTTTTTCTTGAATCTTCATCCCAACGAGCTTTGACAACTTTTTCCCATTCTGGATATTTGTGAATTTCATCGATAATCAAGAGACCATCTTTATTTTGATCTTTAACTTGTTGGCTAATATTATGCCAAAGTTCATTCAGATTTTGGCTGCCATTGAGTTCAGGATCGTCGGCAGATAAAAATAATTTGGGACCACTAAAGTTATCAAAAAGGTCTTTTGCAAGAGTCGTTTTGCCAACCTGCCGCGGTCCGAGCAAAACTTGAAGATGTTGACGAGGCTCTTGTGATCTTCGTAAAATTTGTGTTTTAAGATACCGTCTGAATTCCATCGAGTAAACCTACTCTTCTCTTTTGAGAAGAGCAAGCTCCTCACAGAACC
>CAZMVK010000116.1:0-11657 GCA_964569545.1 uncultured Bdellovibrio sp. | reverse complement strand
AAGGAAATATTATCTCGTCATTCATCTTGTCAATATCGTGACCCAAAGTCAGATAAATTATGTGGTAGTACTTGGTTTTTGCAAATCGATCACAAGCACAGTCGATGGGCTGGTGGAAATAACGAACTAAAAAATGCTACCGTGCTTTGCTCTCGGCATAATACTTTAAAATATCGAAACGAATCTAAGATAAAAAGCAATTAGCCATGTAAAATAACTTTGCATAAAAAAGTTTTAAAAATTTACTGAGCTATAATAAATAGCTATATCCTCACTTTTTTGAGATAGATTCCACCATACGCAATCTTCAGCTATTTGATTCTAAATTCATCGTTCGAACGCGGGCGTCGTCCATATTGCACCTAATATAGCGGCGTGTTATTTGCGATATTTTTTTTTCAAAAAAAGACTATGCACTCCATCTATTCCAACTGACTGCTATTTAGCAGCTTTACACTGAAAAAAATTATTTTCCCTATCTCAATTCTTCTAAAAACTCTGCAGAATCTCTTTCAAGGTTTTATGAATCTCGTCGACATTTTTTTGCAATTGTGCTGGATCTTTTAATGTTCCGATGGCGCCCTCTGGGGCAAAACTTAAGACCTGGCACAGATCCAATTGTTTTTTTAATGTGTCTTTGTATTTTTGACGAATGCTTGGCGAAGCTAAATCCATCATCTTATCAAACTCTAAATGACTGCCTGCCGAATCCGTGATGTGGCCTAATACCAAATTGATGGAATTGCTAAGCTCAGCACCAACCTGGCGCCACTCTGCTGGAGTGGACTGTATCAGGTTGTTGATTTTTTTCATTCTCTGTTCAATATTTTTATTGATGTCAGTCTGTGATTTTTTACCACCCAGTTCACGCCATGCTTTCCAAACAATAACAATGAATATCAAAGCATATAAAACCAACCACAAAATATTTTGATTGTTTGATGATATAAAACCTGTTGCCCAGCTGGCCACGACCTCGGGCAATACATCCAAATTTTTTACTTCTGTTTTTGCCGGAGCAGTCGTTCCTGTTGAACCACTTTGTGGCAATGTGGAATTAGCACTTGCTGAACCTTGAACTATTTTAACTGTGATCGCCTCAGTTGTTTTGGTAACATATTTTTTTAACTGAGTATCAAACATTGCAAAACTCATCGCTGGAATTGTTAACATTCCATCTTGTCCCGGAATTTCGCGAGGAATAATTAGCACTTCGAATTCTTTAAAACTTTTCCCGTTTTTGAAATATTTTGATTCCGATTTGGTATCATAAATTTCAATGGTCGGTGGTAATTGCAGACTGGGAAGCTCGATCAATTTTGCGTTACCATTACCTTCAAATTTAACTTTTAATGAGAATGGCTGATTGACTGGAAATTGTTTACCTTCGACCTGCGCATGCACATCAAACTGTCCTACGGCGCCCGAGAATTGTGTTGGACGTCCCTCTGTTGGCAATGGTTTGACATTGATTTTCACGGCCGTACTGGCTCTTTGAAATGTGTAGGCCTGACCAAAACCAAAAGCACTGTAGGGACTGCTAGGCACCTGCACCTGGGCTTTTATTTTGTATTCATCAATGATCGCAGTTCCTGGTTTGATCGGAAACAACGCGTGACTTGCTAACAAAGCACGCTTGTACGGCAAACCATTGACGATCTCTTGTGTGAAATTCAACGCAGGAACCTCTTCAATAATTTCTTTCCAAAAACCTTTTAAGTCAGGAAACTTCACACGGTCTAAAGATAAAATATTTCCGCGAGTATAAATATACCAATTCACAACAATCTGTTCGCCTTCGAACACATCTGTTTTATCGACCTCACTTTGAATAAAGAAAACTTCTTTTTCATTCAAGTTTGGCATTTGATGCACGTTGGGCTCTTGTTGCTGCTGTCTTTGCCCCGGAAGCTGACGTGCTCCATGACGTTGCAACAATTGATTAAAAATTTCTTCTTCTTCGTCCAACAAATTTTGTCCAGGCAATTGTTGATTTTGCGTGGCCCCGCTGCCTTTTCCTGAAACCTTGATTGAAATTGGTTTGGTCGTATAGGCTTTGCCATCGACGTTGACTTCAAATCCAGGAATGGTCAGCGAACCTTGACGTTGAGCCGTCAGCAAATAATTAAAATCCTGACGTCTGACTGTTTCAAACTGCATTCCATTCGGCCCTTGCATCAATTTGCTGGAACTGCTGCTTGATTGCCACGAGTTTACAATATCAAAACCACTGAGATTTGGAATTTTCGGTTCAGAGACTTCGACCTCATCTGCAGAGCTCACTGAAATTGACAAAGTCAAAGTATCTGTTTGCCCCATTTGATTACGATCCACAGTCGCCTGTACCATAGGTGTGGCGGCAGCAAATGCACTGAGCGGAAATAGAAAATGAGTATTGAGGAAAAAACAAAAGTAGAAGAAAATTCTCTGTATTGAGAAAAATTGATTATTATTTTTCATTTTAAAAACCATACAAACCTCTGATCAATAGTCTTATGACTTGCCTAATGGCTTGTCTAATAACTGCCCTTATTACCAATCTTACCTTTTACCAATCCTTATCACGTGGCTTTTCTTTGCCACCCTTACGATTGAATTCAGCTCTAATTTTTTGCTCTTGTTGACCTATTTCGCCAAGAATTTTTTTAACATCACCTTGATCTAACTTATCACTCTTAAATGGCTTCGGCTGGGGCTTTTTAGGTGGCGCATATTTTTTATCCTGATCTTTTTCTTTATCGCCTTTGCCGTCTTTATCTTGGTCTTTTTGATCTTTATTCTGATCTTTGTCGTCTTTATCGTCCTTGTTGTCTTGATCTTTATTGTCTTTGCTATCTTTGTTTTTATTTTTGTCTTTATCTTGATCTTTGTTGTCGCTCTTATCGCCTTTACCGTCTTTTTTTCCTTGTTCATCTTGCAACATCAATTCGATATTGGTTTTGACTTCGACAGAGCTTGCGTTGTATTGCAAAGCCAGTTGATAATAATTTAAGGCTTGATCAACCTGCTGATTTTTTTGCGCCATAAAAGCTAAATTAAAATAAGCTAAAAATCTTTCTATATCGCTGCCAGCATATTTCAACGCTGTTTTGTAAGAGGCTTCGGCCTTATCCACCTGAGACAACAGTTGATAAGTAAGCCCCAAATTCAAATGCAGCATTGCCGAGAATGGCTCAGAATCCAAAGCTTTTAGAAATTGTGACTGAGCTAACGTTACATCTGATTTTTTTAAACTGGCTATACCCTGACGATTTTGCCAATAGGAATTAAAATTAAATTCAGCTTTTGCCGAAGATGAAAAAATAAAACTGAAAAGAAACATTACAAAAATGATGTTTAATTTTAAAATATATTTTAAATACAAATTAATAAACCTACAAAATTTAGATTTATAAAATATAAACTTACAGAATAAAAACCTATAAAAAACACATTCTGCAAAATTAAATTTTCTGGATTTTAAAGGGCACATTTTCACTGAAATCTCCCCTTCCAAAGCTGGCTCGAAGATTTACGCTCTCCCAACAGCATTTCAAGCAAAGCTAAAATCAAAGCCAACAGCAGAAAAGTTTGAAATTTCTCATCATACTGAGTTGCCATCTCGCTCTCGAACTGTGTTTTTTCTAACGTATTTATAGCTTCAACAATTTTTTTCAAATGCGTTCCACCAAAACTGGCGTGATAAAATTGACCCTGACCTTTTTGTGCCATGGCAGACAGAGCCTCGCCCTTGACCGTGGTTAAAACGGTTTGCCCATGACTGTCTTTTTTATAACCCAAAAGATAACCATTGCCATCATGCTGTGGAATTGGCGCACCTTTTTCAGTTCCGTAAGCTAAAGCAAAAATACGAATTCCCTCCTGTGCCATTTTTTCAGCTTCATCCAAAGCTCCTGGCTCTTGATCTTCACCATCAGAGGCAACCAGAATCGCGCGAGTCACTTTGACCAATTCGTTTTTGGCATCACCCACTCCACCACGTTTGAAAGCCTCGCGTGCTTCGATCAAGGCGCGATGAAAATCTGTGCCCTGAGAGCTGACTGAATCGGTAGACAAAGAATCCAAATACATTTTCAAAGAGCTTGGATCCGTGGTCAATGGCGATAACAATGCTGCAGAGCCTGCAAAGGCTATAATGCCAATTTTACTGCCGGGTAACATTTCAGCAAGTTTTGACATCTCAGCTTTCAATTGTGACAAACGATTCGGCCTGACATCTTCTGCCTTCATTGAATCCGAGACATCGACCAACAACATGATCTCGATACCCTCAGAACGAACTTCTTGTTTGCTCTCACCCATTTGCGGTCTAGCCAGAGCTAATATCATAAAAAATAAAACCAAACTCTGAAAAATCAATTTCCAACGACGCTTTGATGACGAAACCGAAGAACTCAGGAAAGGATAAATCTTTTCACCCATGACCTTTTTCAGGAACGACGTGCAAAAACAAAAGCCACCAACCACAACAGTGGTAATAAAAATAACAACTGAAATGCATGTGTGTTTTCAAATCTAAACATCAGGGTTGTCTCCTGAGCCAAGTATTAGCTAAAAATATGGCTAACAAATAAAACAATATCGCTGGCAATAAAAAATCTTTAAAAACTTCTTCATAACGAACGTACTTATTAATATCGATTTTTGTTTTCTCTAAACGATCGATCTCATTGAATACTCCACCCAATGAATCTTCTTTGTTGGCTCTAAAATATTTTCCGCCAGTTTCTTTACCCATGCGACCTAATAAATCTTCGTTCACCGTCGATTCAAATGGCTGATAGGTTTTTACTTTGTTACCGAAAACATCTTTTTGATAAATTGGAATTCGAGTAGGACCATCTTTACCAATTCCAATCGAGTATATCTTAATGCCATAACCTTTGGCGATATCAAGACCTGTATCTGGATCAATCGTTCCCGAATTATTCTCTCCGTCAGTCATAAAGATCATGACACGACTTTTCGCTGTGGAATCTTTCAGTTTGCCAGCGGCATTAGCAAGAGCCACACCGATCGCCGTTCCGTCTTTGATATGCGCTTGTTGGGCGGTGGCAATCTCTTCAACTCGAGACAAAATCAATTCATAATCCAATGTCAACGGCACCAAAGTGAAAGATTCACCAGCAAAAATAATCACGCCAATACGGTCATTGGATCTTTTGTTAACAAAGTTTTTTAAAGTTTCTTTGGCAGATTCTAATCGATTTAACGGTTTCATGTCCTCGATCAACATAGAATCTGAGATGTCTAAGGCAATCATAATATCGATGCCTTCAATATTTTTTTTCACTTGGGTGTCTGATTTTTGCGGCCTTGCTAATGCTAGGATCAAAAGAAATAACGATAAAAACTTAAGTGCCGTCGGCAAAATCATAAGCTTTGCTTTGAAGCTTTTCGGCAAATCCTTAAATACTTTGGTTTGTGAAAATATCAAACTGGCTTGTTTTTTGTTTCGCTGCCAAAACAATATAAAAGCGACAGCCAGTAACAATAATAATACCCAAAAGAATCCAGGCGAGTGAAAAATCATTTCTCACCTCGATCTTGTAATTTTTCTTTCAATGCAAATAACATTTCAAAGTTTTCAATACTTTGACGGCTCAATCCCTGCAATTGTTTTAAATCTGCAGCAGCTATCTTGTCTTGTTCTTGTGCTTTTTTAATTTCGGTAAACAAAGATGCAATTTCAATGTTTTTTAATTTACGTTCATTTCCATGTAATGCAATTTTCATTGCATTTTGCGGTTTATGAATTTTTCTTGTCTCAGCGTCTACATATGAAATAATTTTTTTATCTGGCCAAGCTAGAGTTGGAATTAAAAACTTTCTAGCTAAATACAATCGTAAGGCATGGTCCAAATCCACAAGGCTGGTTTTCATCTGATCCTGCGTTTTCAATTGATCAACAGTTGAGAGTCCATCGAATTGTCTTTGTAGTTTGCGCAGGCTTTGAAAAAACTGAGCACTAGCGCTCAGTGCGTATTGATCCAGATTCATTTCCGTTAAAAGTTTTTTATTTTTTCTTCGCGCTCTTTCTTGCCACCAAATAAAACTAAATATAGCGGCTAAAACCACAGAAAAAAACAGCCAAAACAATAACGGAATTGATATTTCAATTGGACCCAATGGGCCGATCGGTTCTTTCATTGGGTTTTGCGGATCTTGCACAGATTTAACAGAAATCTTCACTGGATTTTCTAATGACAAATTGATTTGATTTTCACCATCAAGCAAATTCAATTGCGACAAACTGTGTTCGCCAACACGATAACTGGTCAAAGCCAAACGCGCATGTTGTGACTCTTGATTTTCAAAACGTAAAAAATGAAAAACATATTGCGGTTCCATTTTAAATTGAGCTTTTGCTGAGAATGCAGAAAAAGAACCAAGACAATCAAGGTAAAAAACATCCCCAACTGTGAGCTCAGTAGCTTTCAAATCCAATTTGCATGAAAATGCTTGAGCCGAATCCACACTCATCCTCTTCGTTTAAAAAATTTAATCAATGGGTCTACATAATCACGATCAGCATCAATCTCTACCCGATCCACCTGCGCTAAGCGCAATTGTTTATCGCGGGTATTTTTTCTTCGCAGCCATTCTGCCTGCAGAGCTTCTCGCACGCTGGCCGCCCCGGTGTCGACATCATAGACCTCACCACTCTCAGCATCTGCTAGCTGAATCAAACCCATATCCGGAATTTCTCTCTCAAAAGCAGATTGCACAACCAAAGCCGTGACATCATGTTTTTTGGCAAGCATACGTAAACTTTGTTCATAGCCCTCATCCAAAAAATCACTGACCAAAAAAATGGCCGCACGCTTTTTCAAAACACCCTGTAAATAACTGAGTGCGGAAGCAATTTTAGTCTGACGACTTTTTGGTTTGAAATAAAACAGATCACGTAAAATCCTGTGAACATGTCCACGCCCCTTGCCTGGTGGAACGAAATGTTCGATTTGATTTGAAAACAATAACAAGCCAACTTGATCTTTATTTTTGATAGCACTGAATGCGATTAACGCCGCCAAGTGAGCCATGACTTCACCTTTAAAATATTCTCCAACACCAAAATCCGAAGAACCACTGACGTCTACAGCTAAAATGACTGTCAACTCTCGCTCTTCATCAAATTTTTTGATATAAGGTTTTCCCGCACGTGCGGTCAGTGCCCATGAAATCGCACGGACATCATCACCAGGAACGTACTCGCGAAAATCAGAAAAAGTCATACCCTGTCCTTTGAACATAGTATGATATTCACCAGCAAATTGACTGTTAACCAATTTGCGAGTTTTTATTTCGAGCAGTTTAACCTTTTTAAGAATCTCATCAGGTATCGACACGCTTATGCAACCTCGATCGAGCCCAAAATCTCTTTAATGATCTCGTCAGATTTTACGTTTTCGGCCTCGGCTTCGTAAGTTAGAATCAAACGATGACGTAAAACATTATAAGCAATCGCTTTAACATCTTCTGCAGTGACATAACCACGACCGCGCATAAAAGCGTGAGCCTTGGCTGCTCGGATCAAACTAATACTTGCACGCGGAGAACCACCAACAGAAAGAAGACTTGCGATAGAACCTAAACCATATTCATTAGGCCGGCGCGAAGCCATGACTATTTCAACGATGTAATTTTTAATTTTATTATCAACATAGATTTGATCAATACGGTCAGAGGCCCGCAATAAATCTTCTTTAGTAATCACCGGCTGTATTTGTGGTTTTTCATTTCGCCCCATACGATTAACGATTTCTAACTCTTCAGTTTTTGATGGATAATCCACATTGATTTTAAACATGAATCGATCCATCTGCGCTTCTGGCAGTGGATACGTACCCTCTTGCTCCAACGGATTTTGCGTAGCAAGAACCAAAAATGGATTTTCCAATGGATACTATTGTTCACCTATGTTGAATTGTTTTTCAGCCATCGCCTCAATCAATGCGGACTGCACTTTTGCGGGTGCACGGTTGATCTCATCGGCTAAAACAATATTTGTAAATACCGGGCCTTTTTTGGGAGCGAACTCGCCAGATTTAGGATTGAAAATCATGGTTCCAATTAAATCCGTTGGCAACAGATCCGGCGTAAATTGAATTCTTTGAAAATCAAGTGAGATGGATTTTGAAACGGAAGAAATCGTCAAGGTTTTCGCAAGCCCCGGAACACCTTCTAACAAAACGTGACCACCGGTCAACAATCCCATCAAGATGCCTTCGACCATTTCTTTTTGTCCGACGACGGCCTTGCTGACCTCATTCATCATACGATTGACGAACTGACTCTCTTGCTGAATCGCAGCGTTCAGAGCCATAATATCTATTTCCACCCCAACCTCCTTGGCCTCAAATATTTCAATACAAATTTTCAGTACAAAATAATGATTTGCAAACCATCCGCGTTTGTCAAATCTCAGAGTAAACTCTGCTACTTGCTGATTGTCCTCTGCTTTGTGACTAAGCTCATCATCTAACGCACGCAGCAAATCATTTCTTGATTTCACGACTGGCTTTTGCTGAACTGTTGCCATGCGAACCTGGACCAAAGTTTCATCTTACCAATTCACCGTCACCCCGCTGCTGCTCAGCGCCGCCTCGATTCAAGTTTGGATGGCGATGGCGATGATCTCACTTATACATTTAGTGATAGGATTTTATTTAGGTGGAAGATTGGGTTTGTTTCTGGGCTTTTGTCTAGCTACAACATTGATGGTTTTGGTTTTCTTTTTTGGTGATGCTCAATTGCTTAAATTTTTTAAAGCTAAAGCTGTGCGCGGGCAAGATCCTTGGAACTTAAATGACTTGGCTCTTCGATACTCGCGAATTGCCAGCGTGCCGACGCCAACAGTTTATTTAGCAGAAAATTCTTCGCCATTTGCTTTTTCCCAAGGTCAATATTGGAAGCATTCATTTATTTGCGTTTCTAGTGGATTGTTAGAAAGATTTTCGCAAGCAGAAATCGAAGCGATCATTGCTCACCAAGTTTGCCACGTGAGAAAAATTGAATCTTTTCGTTTTGGCATTTTCAGCGCCCTGGCTCATGCCCTGGTAGCAATAAA
The DNA here is from genome assembly GCA_964569545.1 of uncultured Bdellovibrio sp. Taxonomy (GTDB): domain Bacteria; phylum Bdellovibrionota; class Bdellovibrionia; order Bdellovibrionales; family Bdellovibrionaceae; genus CAZMVK01. The sequence goes on along the minus strand of CAZMVK010000116.1, from coordinate 2,587 downwards.
AGCATTGCGTTGGCTCTTGACGCCGCTTGCATGGATTTTGATTAAAGCCGCGGTGAGCTCACGCAGTTTTTTAGAAAATGACGATTTGGTTTCTTCTTTTTTACCGGATCGCAAAACTCTAGCTCAAGCTTTATGGAAATTGGAAGCTTACAGTCAAACCTTGCCAGTAAAAACATTGCCTTGCTCTCACCATTTATTTATTGTCAGTCCGCAACGATTTGAAATGAAACAATCTCGTCTGCAATCATGGCTGCGTTTGCAACATCCAAGCATTGAAAGCCGTATTCGCAGATTGACTGGTTCATTTCCGATCTGATTACTGAACCGTTCTGATCTGCAAGCCGACTTGGATCTTAATCTGAATTTGATCTGGATCAGATTTGGATCTGAACTAATGTGGACGAGTGATGAAAATGAGCATCGAACATATCACTAACTTATATTATTACTGTCAGTGATTGTTGAATATTAGTATTAATAGTTTTTTTTAAACATACAGGAGTATTTATGTCAAAAATGGAAGCCAGCTTTTCAGTTTTAGCAATGTCTTTAGCCTCAAGCACCGCGATGGCATTAGGCCTTGCTCCAGATCCACAGTCTGGTCAAACAATCAAAGACAAAGCCATGGCGCAATTTAACATTGATTTATTATTAATGCTTGAAAAGAAAACCACTGGCAATTTAACTGCGGACGAAGATCAATTTTTAAAAGCTGTGATCAACGATCTACAATTGAAATTTATTGAAACTAAATAAATTTGAGAATAAAAAGATTAAATAACTGTGATCGATCCGCTGAGTCTTCCGCGACGTCGCGGAATTTTTCTGATCTATCACATAAACTCAAATTCAAAAGAGGTTTATATGAAAATCAAAAACGCACTATACATCTCCATAATCTTTCTATTCGCAATCATCCATCTGACTAGCTGTGAGCACAGCGAAGCTCAAAAATCCAGCGAAGCTCAAAAATCCAGCGCCTCGCATACCAGCTACACCATGAAATTCGGCGACCCCATGCCCGCCAATGCCTTTATCGAGCTGGCAAAATTAGTCAATCCTGCGGTCGTGAACATTTCCACAACCATTATGCCCAAACGCCAACAACGAGGTCGCGGTCAAATTCGCGATCCATTCTTTGATATGCTCGAAGAGTTTTATGGCATGCAAACTCAGCAACAACAAGCTCGCCCTGCGCAGGCACTGGGTACTGGTTTTATCATTCGCCAAGATGGTTTGATCGTAACTAATAACCACGTCATTCAAGGCGCTGATATTATCAAAGTTCAGCTCTCAGAAAAATCAAACAAATTATACGAAGCCAAATTGATCGGTGCCGATGAACGCACTGATTTAGCTTTGATCAAAATCAAGCTTGATGAAAACCTACCCATTGTCCAACTTGGAAATTCAAAAGATCTCGAGGTTGGTGAATGGGTTGCTGCATTCGGAAATCCTTTTGGCCAAGGTCACACCATGACCAAAGGAATTATCTCTGCCAAGGGACGTGAGATCGGCGAGATCAATCGATTTCCAATGATACAAACCGACACACCGATCAACCCAGGAAATTCAGGCGGACCCTTGGTGAATTTAAAGGGTCAAGTTATTGGCGTGAACTCTGCGATCGATGCCAGAGCACAAGGAATTGGCTTTGCAATTCCAATTGACGAGGTTAAAGCGATCATCTCACAACTAGAAAAAACAGGACGAGTTCAACGTGGCTACATCGGCGTAGCCTTGGATGATTTAAATCCACAGGCAGCAATGTATTTAGGTATGAAAGACACCAATGGATCTATCATTGTCAGCGTGGATCCGACAGGTCCTGCCGGTAGAGGTGGAATTAAACCTTATGATGTGGTGATCGAATTCAATGGTAAAAAAATTGAGAACACTCGTGACATGATGGATGCCGTTGCCGATGCACCTTTAAATTCCGTAGCCAAAGTTAAAGCCATTCGTGAAGGAAAAATTAAAAATCTAGAAATCACAGTCAGTCAAAAATCAGAAAACAAATCCAAAACCCCGGTTGAGAATCGCAAAAAATATTTTGGCCAAAAATTGCCATTCGATATGGGTTTGAACATCGCCGACATGAACGACCAATTGAAACGAGAATACAATATCAATTCAGAGATTGGCACTCATCCTGTGATCACCAATGTCGAAGCACAGAGCAAGGCCGAGGTCGCAGGATTTTTAAGTGGTGATGTGATTTTAGAGGTCAACAAACAAAATGTAATCAACAGCCAAGACGTCATCAAACATTTACAAAAGGGCACCAACACCTTTCGCATAGCTCGCGGTGAGGGTTTTGCAATTATGATGATCGACAACAAATAATCAAAAAATATAAATGCTGCAGCCCTCATTTTAATGGTTAAATTCTGGTCGAATGAGGGTTTGTAATAGGTTTCGTCCAAGACAACCTTAAAAAGGTCTGGACCAAAGTTTTGCTACACACGAATCCGCTCTGAATATACTCTGCATGAATTTGGGTGCGCCCTCATTTGAGTGACTTAATATTCTATCAGCGGTTCCTAATGAAATCCTGAGCCACGTGGGGCGCGGCTCTTCAGTGTAT
>CAZMVK010000115.1:0-11782 GCA_964569545.1 uncultured Bdellovibrio sp. | reverse complement strand
AATGATCGCAGCCAAGGCGCCGACGAAGAGGCCAGCCAAGTGGCTGCCTCGAGGAAAGCAACGAAGGCTCCGATCATTTTATTGCGCACTCTTATTCTTGAATGACTTTTGGGGGTGGCAATGGCGCCGCTTTCTCGCTTGGAGTCAGCATTTGTTTTAACTTGTTTGTTAAATTAGATTTGAAAACAAGATATTGACCTGTCTTTTCGACACCAATTATTTTTTGTAAATTATCGATCTCTTTTATTGATAACTCATTAAACGATTTTAATAGCCGACGATATTCTGTCAGCAATTTTTCATTTTCTTTTTCATTATTTTTCAAAGAAATTTTATTGTTAGAATTGAGCTCCGCCAGAGAGCGAACAACTTCGTCGATTTGCCCATTGATCTCGGCCTTTTTATGATTAAGATCCCGCATCCATCGGGAAAATTTTTTCTCTTCACCAACAGTGAGCTTTAAATCATCCGATAGTTTCCAGATCAATAGCTCTTCAAATTTATTTTTTTCATTTTTTGTTTGTTTATCATTTTTAGAAGAATCATTGGTTATATTTGAAGACTCAGAATTGATCTTTTTTTTATCTTCAGTTTCTTTAATTGGTCTATCAACAACGGCCTTTGCCTTTGTCACAGTTAACAACGGCAGACAAAGAAAAAGGCACATGATTGTATTTTTATAATTAGCAAAGTTATTCACATCACCCAACCTTGGGCAAATTGCAAAGAACCTTACCGTGTTTTACGATTGGATTTCATCAGTCTTGCAAATTGCTCTTTAGTTAAATGATCTAAGCTTGCAGACGCTACGTCTACAAAAAAGTCATGATCTCGGCGATATGAGCTTAAAGCGGTGATCACCAGGGGGTCCTGCTCTGAATCGGCCAATACGACAGCCGAAGCCGTCCACGGCATATGGGCCATTTTCATCAAATGTGGAAAGCTATAATAACTCAGCAGACATAAACCTAAAACAATTGAGCTTCGATAGGCCTTTTGTTTAAGATTGGCTCTGGCGACCTTGTTCGACCAGACCTTGGCCAAGGCGGATTGTTTTTTAATTTCAGTTTTTTCAACCTGAGCCATGATTTTGCTGTGCATATTTTCAAAATCAATCTCTTTCATTTCAAACTCATAAGAGCAGTCTGTGACCTTTAGCAAATTCTTGATTTCAGTAGCTCCTTGGTCTAATAAAATTTCATCTGGATAATCTATAATTTGTGTTTGTGGTTTATTTTTATCAATCATGATTCAACCTCTGCTGTTTTCTTTTCCATTGCCATAAAAAATCCTCCGACATCGGATTGCCATTGTTGCAGATCTGTATTTTTCCCCAACTGCTCACGCAATCTGATCAAAGCATGTCGGTAATTAGCCTTGGCTGTGTCATAGGGACAATCCATTATATCTGCGATCTCTTTAAATGATAAATCTTCATACACCCTCAAAGTTAAAGCTGTCTTTTGTTTAAACGGCAGCTCATCAACATGCTTTTGAATCAAACTCGCAATACCTCTGTGTACCAAACCGCTCTCGGCCAGAGCTGCGACCGCCAATGGCAGGTCTTGCACATCCGACATTTGCTCATGGCGATCACGCAATTTATTTTTTGCAGTATTGATTGCAATTTGAAACAACCAACTGCGAAAGCTTGAGCGTGCTTCAAACGAAGCCAAACGTTCATATGCTTTTATAAAACTGTCTTGTACGATGTCCTCTGCCGCATCGGAATCCTTGATAAATCGCACTGACAAACGAAATAAACTTTTTTGATGTCGCCGCACCAAAACTGAAAAAGCTTTTCGATCCCCAGCACGAATCGTTTCAATCACTTCATTATCTGACATATTGTCAGTAGTGCTTCCGACTCGCCCACCATCAATCTCCCTCATAAGACACGCCTTTCGTGAAAAACGGTTAAACACTTAGAAACTTTTTTCACCAATCCAACTCATAATTGGGCTCAAAAGCTTCTCAGGGGCCAATAGACCCATGCTTAAAACACATGCAATACGAAAGCCACGAAAGACGTCAAAGTGACACTAAATATATGATTTTATTAGTTATTTTAGATATAAGCATTTCTTATGGATAGCTAGATCAACTAGCCGCAGTTACGCGATTTCGCCCTGTTTGTTTGGATTTATACAAAGCTTCATCGGCGCGCTTAAACAACACCAGCCATTCATCTTCGATCAACTGACGACAAGCAACTCCAAGTGAAATTGTCACTGGTATCTTTTTGTCTTCAAATTGAAAATCGGTATTTTCAATTGTCGTTCGCACACGTTCGGCAACTTCCAGTGCTGTTTTCAATGTCGTGGCATTTAGAATAATAACAAATTCTTCACCACCATAACGTGCAAAATAATCATTTGCTCTAACAATTTTAGTACTGACAACGTCACCTAAAACTTTAAGAACATAATCTCCTGCCGAGTGACCAAATCCATCATTAATTTTTTTGAAAAAATCGATATCAAATACAACAACGCTGAGATCTTCACCGAGCTGCTCTGAACGTTTCATAGCCTCTGGGCCTTTTTCCAACAATGCACCTTTGGTATAAGCCCCTGTTAGAGCATCTTTCTCAGCTTTTTCATTCAGTTCTTTGTTGGCGATAGCTTCTAAATTTCCGCGCTCTAAAAATTTAAAAATAACATTGCCAGTTTTTACTTGATCATTATTTTTTAATTTATAGGCAGTCATTGGCGCTAAGACTTGGCCATTAATAATGGTTTTATTCGAAGAACCTAAATCCAAAACGACAACTTCGGAGCCAACGATATTTAATTTGGCATGAGAACGACTGACACTCTTATCATCAATAAATATTTGTGATTCGACAGAGCGACCAATAATCATCTCAGCTTCTATCAATGGGAATTGCCTGCCGACGTATCCCGGTGGCCCCATCAATACAACGATCGAAGGTGGCACCTCATCCGCCGCTTTTAAGCGACCGCGAAAAGTGTCAGATTGGACAATACTTGTTTTTTCGAATTCATCACCACTTGGAACCATAAAGACATTATAGTGAGTGAAAAAAAAGAGACAAGGTTAGGATTGTAAAATTTCACGAGCCAGTCTTTTGCCTAGCTCTACACCTGGTTGATCAAATGCGTTGATGTCCAAACACTCACCCAAAGTCGAGACTACCAATTGCCAAAACATCATCTGATAACCAAATGACTGACAACTAAGATCCAAAATTTGCAATCTCAATGTCGAAACATTTTGCTGATTCAATGCCTGGCTGGTTCCTATCGATTGAGCTTTAATCAATTGACCCATCGAACGCTTGAGAAAAAATTGTTGCGCAGGAAACTGTGTTTCTTGCAAACCACAAATATCACTTTCAATTTGTTTCACGCTGGTGAAAATAACAAATTTATCACGATCACCTTCCATCAGCTGCTGCAACAGAGAATGCTGATCACAAGACCCCAACGCCCACATCGGCGTGCTCACTCGAGGCGGAGCCCCACCTTGACGATTTTGCGATTTTGCTAAAGATTCAGCCCAAAGCTGTTGCAACCAACGACCAAAATAGGCGTACTGTGAACTGTAAAACCAAAAAAATGAAATCCATTCTTGGCGTGCAAAACTTGCCAAAAATTGCGCTGTGACTTGAGTTATATTCTCACTGTCTACCAGAGCTTGTTTTGCTCCCAGACGAAACTGCTCAACATTTTGTAAAGTTTTTTTTTCAGCAAACAAAAAAGCCATTGGCAACATGCCGACAGCTGTTAACACAGAAAATCTACCACCCACATCTTGCGGAATTTCTAAAATTGGAAAAGCTTTTGCTTGTGCCCAATCAAACAATGGGTTTTTTCTTTTTTCAGTGACCACAATTGCTTTTAAAGTTTTTTTATTTTCCAAGTAAACTTGATGTGCAAAATCAGCAGCCACTAAGGTTTCAATTGTCGAACCGCTTTTAGAAGTAAAAATCCAAATTGTTTTTTCCAGATCACGCAAACGTGTCAGAGTTCTATCGAATTCAACTCGATCGACATTATCACAAAAATATATTTTACGTTTTTGCGTTGGCGATTCGAACACTTCGTACAACGCTTTAGGTCCCAAGGAGCTGCCGCCAATACCGACCACAACCATATCCACAACATCGTCAGCAATCTGTCCTGCCACACGACTGATTTCTTGCCACAATTCATCGCGCATTGGAACCTGATGAAACCCCAGATCCTGACGAGCTAACACCTTAGACAAGGCGTCTTTTGATTGGGCTAATAATTTTGAATCCGTTTGAAATTTTTGATCTAAAATACTTAGGCAATGCACACGTACCTCTTTGCCCATAGTCTCGCCGAGAGATTAAGAAACGGCAACATCTTCTTCGATGCGATGATAACCATGCCACTCTTTAAGGCGGCCACGAGGTCTTCCTCCATCATCTGGATACTCGATAAGCACATAGGTCAGCTTAGTGAGCTTTCCTAAAGAAACAATATCTAACGAGGTCAGTTCGGTCCATGTCCCCGTGTTAAAATACTCTTTATCCTGAGTCCACTGTCGATACTGATACACATGGCTATGCCCAAAAATCACCGTATGCACACGGTCATCATTTAAAACTTTACGAGCAGAGTCCGTCAAATCTGGAAAAATAGCACTCTCTAATACAATCTTAAGCAACTGCTTAAAAGTCCACTGACGACGAGTATCCGATTTCAATGCTGACATCGCGAAAAAATAAAGCGTTTTACACAAAGTCGCAATCGCCATCGATGTCTCATTCAATACGGCCCAACGAACCATTTTTGAAAAAGGACGAATCTTATCTACGAACGGATATTTGTGTTTGATATTCAAAACGTGATTGACGAAAAAATGGGATCCAAATGGCAAATTCAAAATGGGTTCAGCCAATCCTTTTTTCAAAAAAAATCTGCGAGGATCCATACGATTGGCTGATTCATGCATATGACCATGTTCAATGTGAACACCATCAAAGAAATAAACAATATTTTTATAACGAATACTGATCCCGACCGATTGATTGAGGTATTCACGACAAGCAGGCCATAACATTGCCTGATCATGATTACCAACAACATAGGTCAAAGAATTTCCTGGCTTCAAAGCAAAATCACTCATCGCTTTAAAAACCTTGGGGTGCCCTGCTACAATCGATTTCAAAATTTCAAGACAAACACCTTCAGTAAGCACTGCTAAAAAATGCCCTTTGTAATCGACCTGTAAAAAATTAAGAAAATCACCGTTGATAATCAATTCAACATCGTATTCACGAAAAGCCCCAGAAGAATAATAATGAATAAACTCGACTAATTTTTCACCGAAATAAAATTCTTCTAATGAATTGATACCACCACCAGGAAGCAAGCGACCTTTTCCAAGATGCAAATCACTGACAACTAACTTGAGTTTTTTCTTGGCGGTTTCTTGCATTTTATTTCCAGACTATTCGGCTTTTTTAATTGGCGTTCCCATCATACCTTCGCTGACCTCTAGATTGGTAAGAGCAATACGCAAAGCTCTCACCGTTCGACCAAATTGCGCCTGATTGGCTTCAATTTTTTGGTTCAAGTCACTGACCTTATTTTGATAACTTTCAAGGTCACCTTGTAACGAATCTACACGTCGCTTCAGTTCTAAGATAGTTTCATCTTTGGATTTGAGCAAAGCTGTTTTCTCTAGACGCGCCAATTCCAGACGATTTTCAAGCTCTCGCTCGCGCACGCGAATTTTTCTAAGATCATTAGCTAGACGATTTTCCAATTCCTCGACCTTCGAACGAAGACGAACAATCTCGACGTCCTTGGCATTCAAGCCCTCTCTGAAAATTTGCAATTCAGATTCACTGGCTTCTTTTTGATCATTTTTTTGTTTTTCTAATAAATTAATTTTAACAACATAATCATCAATCAGCTGTTTTGAATGCTCCACGCTGGAAGATAAAATTTCGTTTTCTTTTCTGAGTCTCTCAAGATCTTTTTCCAATTCAATAATGCGTTGTTGAGCAAATTTAAAATTTTCAACTTGTAAGAATTGTGCTTCAAAAGCTGATGCCCGCACATTCGGACTGTTAGAACCATGAGAAATCTTAGGTTCAATGGCTGCGGCTTGCTCTTGCGTACGAAATGGCGCCACCACTGTTTTTTCACTGATATCATCTTCATGCAACGGACGAGGCGGAACCACAGGCCCTGGGCCGAAAGACAAACTTGGACTTGAATGAGAGTCATAACTGCCAGTATCAATTTTTAATGGATCTTCTAACAATGTCGTCGCTTCTTCTTCAGTCGAAGCATAATTAGAAGTCACTGTAGATTTCACAGAGGATTTCGTAGAGGAATTATCAGAGCCACCAATGTTAACATCCGTTAATAACAATCCTTCAGGCACATCAAAAGAATCTGTATTCTCAGAGTTGTTGGTTGTAACACCTTCTTGACTGAGAAAAGACTGACCAACAGTTCCTGTATGGGAACTGATCGACGGACTGGAATTCAAATCCTCAAGAACTGATGTGATCAGTTCTTCGTGTTTGCTAGCTGTAGCTTGGTTTCGTTTTTTTCTTTTCATCCTGATCTCCCATCGGAAAATCAGGACGATTTCTGAAGTCTTATTTAGGGCTTATAACAAAAATCCGACTACAGTTTGATGACTTTCATATACTGTTCTTGACGAGCTGAAAGGTCAGAAACCTGGACTTTTGACAGGGAACTAACGCTAAAGTCCTGGATAGTAAAGCTTGCCAAGATACTGCCTTTTACACAAGCCTGACGAAGGTCCGAGATCAATGGTTTGCGCGCTAGACTTGCCAAATAACCAAAAAAGCCACCAGCAAAAGTATCTCCAGCACCTGTTGGATCAATAACTTTTTGAATTGGAAACGCTGGTAAAATAAAGAAACCTTCTTGTTCTGTGTACAATACAAAACCGTATTCACCACGTTTAATAACCAATGCTTTAGGTCCCATAGCACAAACCAATGGTGCGGCCTCAATCGCGCTCTGCGCACCGGTCAGCATCATCGCTTCACCTTCATTGATTAATACGACATCGACTTTGGCTAAAACATTTTTCAAATCTTGCAACTTAGATTGAATCCAAAAATTCATCGTGTCCATACCAACAAACATTGGCGACTGAACTTGTTCCAAAACTTTTAATTGTAAATCAGGAGAGATATTTGCCAAAAATACAAATTGCGAATGACGGTAATTTTCAGGCAAAACTGGATTGAAAGTTTCAAACACATTCAACTCAGTCGCCAATGTCACAGCCTCATTCATATCACCTTGATAAGAACCAGCCCAATGAAAGGTTTTACCCTTTACCATTGTCATACCGCTTAAATCCACGTTACGTGATTTTAAAAGCTCGATATCTTTTTGTTGATAATCTTCACCGACAACACCAACAACACGCACCGGGCTGTACAATGAAGCTGCAAGAGAAAAATAATTAGCCGAGCCGCCAAGAGCTCGATCTACCTTGCCTGCTGGGGTTTGAATTGAATCGTAAGCCAAGCTACCAACTACTAGAATATTAGACACGCAAATCACCTTTTTTATTGTAAATGGAACCAATCTTCGAATTAGAAATATCCATTGTTCTTGGCTTGTTGGCAAACTCAGAAGTTAATTGACCACAAGCCGCAAAAATATCTCGCCCCATGGTTCGACGTATCAAAACGTGAGAACCCAAACGAATCAGCTCATCCTGGAACTTTTGTACCTGTATATCGTCGGGTCTCTCAAAACCAGAGCCTGGATGCTCATTAAATGGGATCAAATTGATTTTGCATGGCAATGATCTGGTCAACTGATGCAACTCACGAGCATGTATCAATTGATCTGTCACACCTTTGAGCAAAACATACTCAAGAGTGACTTTTTCACCTGTCTCATCACAATAATCGCGACAAGCTTTTAGCAAATCTTTAATTGGATATTTTTTATTAATTGGCATGACCTGAGTTCGAACTTCGTCATTAGAGCCATTCAAGCTAACAGCTAAACGAACCTTGTTTGCAGCCACACGCCACATCTCAGAAACCAAGCCAGATGTCGAAACGGTGATTTTTTTACGCGATAAATTCATACCCCATGGCTCATGCAAAACCTCTGAAGATTTAAATACAGCTTCAGGATTATCTAAAGGCTCACCCATTCCCATAAATACGATATTGGAAATACGCTGACCCTCTTTTAAGCGATCATGCACCTGCATGTACTGACCAACGATTTCAGAAGCACGCAAACGGCGTTTCAATTTTTGTTTGCCAGTGAAACAAAAACGGCAGCCCATATTGCAACCGACTTCGCTTGAAAGACACAAGGTCAAACGGTCCGCTGACGGAATCAATACAGCCTCTACCGAAGTATTATCACCAGTATCAAATAAAAACTTTTGCGTGCCATCAATCGAAACCAAATGACTGAGAACTTTGGGCATCTCGAAATCCAAAAGACCTTTGAGTTCATCACGAAAGGATTTCGACAAATTACTCATCTGATCATATTCAACAACGCGTTTTTCATAAACCCATTTAAAGATTTGTTGCGCACGAAATTGTTCTTTGCCTAGACCGCTTAAAAAATCCTTTAGATCTTGCAAGGACATTCCATAGAAATTTCGTAGGCTTTCTTTCTCAACAACTTGCACCTCGTTCAGATTGCCATCATAGGCTGTGAACTGAGGTTGATATTGGAAAGCGGCTGTATCAGATGTATTTTGGGTATTATCTTTTGATGAACTCATAGGCGACGCTTATAGCATAATTTCATTGAAAAAACTATGACTAAGACAGCTCCAAAGCAAAACACTCTACATCTTTGGCTATTAAAAATTATAGATTTTCTATGGCTGTCTGAAGTTCAGACACCGTGCACGGCACGCAACCGACCTTGGCCACAACCACCCCGGCTGCAAAATTGGCTAACATACAAGATTCCGCCAACGGCAAACCAGCACTGACCCCCAATGCCATAGCCGCAATCACTGTGTCCCCAGCCCCAGTCACATCAAAAACCTGACGCGCAAAGGTCGGGACTCGCAATAAATGCTCACCAGAAAAAATCATCATGCCGTCTTTACCACGGGTCATCACAACTTCTTTAGCACCAGTGCGTTTTTGCAGAGCACGCCCTAAATCAATAATTTTCTCAGGCGAGTCGCGCAATTCGTCGTAATCCAAACCAGAAAGAGCCACGGCTTCATTAAAATTGGGCTTGATCAGGTCCACTCCAGAATAAAAATCGCCCGAGTTGGTCTGATGTGGATCCACCAATACTTTTTTACCAAAACGATGGCTGCTTTCGACCAACTGACGAAGCAGGGTCTGACTGACCACACCCTTGGCATAATCTTCAATCACGACAATATCAATTTTAGGTAACAAAGCTTCGACCTTGGCCAAAACCTTTTTTTCAGTTTCAAGCGACAGATTTTTGCGAATCTCACGGTCGACACGCACCAAATGATGATGTTGAGCCATGACACGTGTTTTACGTGTTGTCGGCCGACTGGCATCGACAATCAAGCCCTCTGTGTTTACCTGCACCTGAGCAAATAACTGTCGCAACAAGGTCGCGCCAGAATCTTCACCAACAACTGAGACCAGCCATGGAATTCCACCCAAACTCTTTACGTTCTGCGCCACATTGGCAGCAAGTCCTAAACGCAAATCTTCCGATTGAACCTCAAGAACTGGCACCGGTGCTTCGGGACTGATGCGACGAACATCACCTAGAATGTATTCGTCCAAGCCGACATCACCGATGATCAGGACATTTTTACCCGCCAACTTCTGCAAGGAAGATAACAATTTCTTTCTTTCAGATTCATCGGCGTGAATCACGGGAATATCTAAATAATTTTGTGAAATGCTTTTTGACATGAAACCATAAGAACATATATCCACATCCTATGTCAAAAAAAGGTCTAATTTACATTCCGCAATTTATACGCCCCAAAGAAAAGAAAGAAATTTTTGAATACTTGGCCAGCCTGTATCCGATTTGGGAAATGCGTTTTTCAGACAGCAACCCACCACCAGAGGGGCAAACAAATCGTCGCCTTCTGCGACCTGTGTATTGGCTGGGAAATTGGCAGTTTGCCTGCTTAGATTACTATCATCCACCAAAAGGCCTTTACAATCGCTGCGTGACTGCCGAGCCTTTTCCACCAGTTTTTCAACAGCTTATTAGCACCATAGAATCCATGGTTCACGACAGTTTTCCTGAACGCGATATCCCCCATGATTGGCATCTCAACACCTGCCTGATCAATTACTATGGAACACAAGTATCTGCTGAAAAAAAAGATGACGTGGCCCGAGTCGGTGAACATAAAGATTTTGAACCTGGCCCCGTGGCCTCAATATCGTTTGGAGAAAAAGCATTATTTCAATTTGTGAAAAGCGAATCTCGTCAACAACAAAGCCAAGTATTTTTACAACAATGGCTCGAAGATTCTAGCTTGCAAATTTTTGGCAGCGATTTATTTAAGAAAAAACTTTTTCACCGCGTGCAAAGAGTAGAAAAAAAATTAGCAACTCCCTTTGTCGCCGCTGACAAAACATATACAGACCAAGACTGGCACACTGAAAATTTTCAAACACGCAGAATTAATTTTACCTTCCGATATGTACCAACAGACCATTTTGTTCGTTACAAAAAAATGCCACAAAATCTTCAACAAGACATCAAGACCTACGTCGAAGAACTGGCTCAGCATTCTGACTATTTTAAAAATGAATTTCAAAGCATTGCAGACATATAATCAAATAACAAATCAACTGGAACAAAACTGTTTGAAATATTGCGACTGAAAACAACAAGTCGTATTTAGGATTTATCGAGATTTCAACGATTCGCTAACCAACCCAAATGTGATCTACATCATAAATCGCCAATCAAAAACTAGACAAATTGTTAATTTACTCTTTCTATTCGAAAGAAATATTGAGTCTCACCTTAGAGCACCGCAAAATAAAAAAATGAATAATACAACAAATACTGCACAGTTATATTCAACGTCAGATAGCGAAGCGAACTTTAACATTGATGAAATGTTTTTTTCACATACCGATCGCAAAGGGCGAATACTGTATGGCAACGATGTTTTTATTCGAGTCAGTGAATATGCTGAAGACGAATTATTGAGCAAACCTCACAATATTATTCGTCACCCCGATATGCCCAAAACTGTTTTCAAACTGCTTTGGGATACACTGCTGACCACAACGCCAAACCAAACTACAGAACATTTGTCGATTGAAAATACCATTGTCGCTTATGTTAAAAACAAATCCAAATCAGGCAAGTATTATTGGGTGTTGGCTTTGGTGTTCCCATTTCAAGATGGATTTCTTTCTGTGCGTTTAAAACCAACAACTGTTTATTTTGAAAAAGCGCAAGAGCTATATAAACAAATGCTTCTTTTAGAACGAGGCTTGAATCTTGATAAAGCCAGCGAAAAAGCTGGGCAATTTTTAATGCAAGAACTGGGGAAACTGGGTTTTGTTAATTACCAATCATTTATGATCACAGCCCTTGCAGAAGAAATTAAAAATCGACAAAAATTATTACCTACTGCGAAAAACAAGATCGATCAAAAAACAAATGATCTGATTTCCAGTTTATTATCTACAGCAGGCTCTCTGGAAACTCTACAGCAGACCTCTGCAAGATTAGAAACCAAAGCCAACACCTTGCTGGAACAGAATCGCGAGCTGCAAATTCTCTGCATGAATCTCACCATCACCCGCATTCAGCGCGTCCATCGC
>CAZMVK010000114.1:0-11899 GCA_964569545.1 uncultured Bdellovibrio sp. | reverse complement strand
AACTTCTGCATGATCTTGCCCTGCTAGCTCTGCATTTTCACTTGTATTTTCGCTTGTGTTTTCATTGGCAGTTTCGTTTGTAACGTCATTTGAAATGTCGTTTTCAACATTTTGTGCTTTTGATTTTTTCTGCTTATTCTTTTTAGACATCAGGCCCCTCTATTTCTATCTTTAACTCGCGCTCTAGGATCCATATCTGATTAATTAACTATCGCTCGATACCAAACCGACCAACAATCCATTCATCCAATCAAACCATCTCGGATTCAGCTGCTAAAATTTCTTCATCCGTGGCAACGCCATCCGTGTTGATTTCTTCAGTTGCTGCGATCTCTTCCGTATCTTTTTCGTCTGGTAAAATAAAATCATCATTCATATCGATTTTCTGAGCTTCTTGCATCATGCTGGCAGCAATTTCATCTGCACGCATAGAATCGTACTCTTCAACTCGATCAAGCATATTGGCTTCGATCGAACGTCTAGGCTCGATATAAATTTCTTGGTAGTTTTCTGTTTGCGTAATAAACACGAACTCCATTTTACCAAGCTCTAACAAACTTAAAAATGTAATCAAGGTCTGTTGTCGACGATTTTCAACACTGGTGATCAAGGCACTCATTGTGGTGCGAGTGCCGACAATCAAATGATCTTTCAACTCTAAAATACGGCTAGCAACGGATTGGGCTTTGGCTTTGACCTGATGAACTTTTTGTTTCATCGAACGCACCGCTGAGCGATAGGCTGAAATCAAAGAAAACAAGGCATTGTCTTCCAACAATATTTCTTCTTCTGGAGTTTCTAATTTTTCACGAATTCCACGAGCAAAAACATCGCGGCCCAGTAAAGGTCTTTCGTAAAGACTTTTGGCAGCCTCTTGATATTTCTGATATTCTAACAATCTTTGAACCAGCTCTTTACGTGGATCGATATTTTCAACAATCTCACCATTCTCATCATATTGCGGTAAAAGCATGCGGCTCTTTATATGAATCAAGGTTGCAGCCATCGCCACAAATTCACCAGCGACTTCTAAATCCAGTTCTTTCATTAATTTGATGTATTCAAGATACTGATGAGTGATTTCGTGAATTTTAATATCAAAGATATCCATCTCTTCTTTGCGAATAAGATAAAGCAATAGAGCAAGAGGGCCTTCGAATTTTGGTAACTGGATCGTTAAACTCATATTTAATAGCTACCTTTCAAATCTCACATCAACTTCATAGCATCTTTAACTCTTCGCAGAGTTTCCTTAGCCTCGACACTGGCCTTGGCACAGCCATCGCCAATAATTGAATCAAGTGTTTTGCTCTGATTCAACAATTCTTTTTTCTTTTCTCGAGGTTCTAAGGATAACCTGTTGATATTTTCAGCTAATCTCATTTTGCAATCACCGCAACCAATACCAGCTGTACGACAACCATTCTCAACCCAAGCCAGGTCTTCTGCTGATGAAAAAAGCTTGTGATATGTATAGACATTGCATCTTGTCGGCTCGCCAACATCTTCTCGACGCACACGCTGTGTATCCGTTGGCATTGCTTTGATTTTTTTCTCTAATGATTTCGGTTCTTCGCTGAGCAACAAAGTATTACCATAAGATTTAGACATTTTGCGACCATCAAGCCCTGGCACCGCCGGCGTTTCCGTCAGCAAAGCTTTGGGTTCAGGCAATTTAGATTTATAGAGATGATTAAAACGACGAATGATCTCACGAGTAAGCTCGATATGCGAAGCCTGATCTTGACCAACCGGCACAACCTCACCACGATAAATGGCAATATCTGCAGCCTGTAAAACTGGATAAGCAAAACGACCCAAGTTGTGAGCGTCATTGGCTTTATTCTCTTCTTCAGAATCTTTCCAAGTGGGCACTCGCTCAAGCCATCCCATCGGAGTTAGATTGGCAAAAATAATAAATAATTCTAAATGCTCAGGCACCAAACTTTGAATAAAAATTGTCGAGCGATCTGGGTTGATCCCCCACGCGATAAATTCAGCAATCAAATCACGATTCCAAACTTTTACATCTTGTGATGTTTTGTAATTGGAAGTCATTCCATGCCAATCCATTGCACCAAAAAAACATTGATAATCAGCTTGTAAGCCAACCCAATTTTTTACTGCACCAAAATAATTTCCATAATGTAAAAAACCAGTGGTGCGCACTCCGCTCATCAATCGTTGTTGACGAGGTGATTTTGCGGCAGCATCTGCCTGCGGTTGTTGACTCACGACAATCCCCCAAGAGCAATCATGCGTAAAAAGTGATGAATGATTTCAACTGGAATGACCAGAAATCTCATGGCCCCCATCATAATTAAAACCAATAAAATAATGCTGGTCATTTGCTGATGATCTTCTAATTTTTGATTGATCGAGTGAGGCAAAAATCTAGCGATGATCTTACCACCATCCAAGGGATGCAAAGGAATGGCATTAAACACAGCTAAAAATAAATTGATGCCGATAAATAAATTCAACAATTCAATCAAGGTCGGCAAAATTGTCAGACTGATAAAAAAGTGAGCAAGCACCCACATCACAACTGTCGCCACAAGTGCAAGAAGAACATTTGATGCCGGTCCGGCCAAGGCGATCCAAAACATATCCACTCGTGGATTTTTTAAATTTCTTTCATTTACCGGAACAGGTTTTGCCCAACCAAAAAAGATTCCACCAGGAAAAATAATGGCCATCATTGGCAATAAAAAAGTCCCGACAAAATCCATATGTGCCAGCGGATTCATGGTCAAACGCCCCATCAATTCCGCAGTTCGATCTCCACGTTGTCTTGCCACCCAACCATGGGCGTACTCGTGAAAACAAAGAGCAAAAAGAAAAGGCACAAAATAAACAGCGGCGCGTGTTGCAATTTCAAGCATATCAAATTTCATAGAAAATCATGGTAGCGAAGCCACAGTTTGAAGCCAAGATAAAAGTCTAGAATCCGTCAACTGAAACTGAGGATGACAGTTTATGTCTTAAATCAGTCTCTGTTTTGAGCAATCAATAAGATTTCTCTCGCAAATAATTTAATTTAAACGCGATATTTCACGATGCTTAAAAATTCTCTTCGTTGCAATCTGTCAAAGAAGGCTCAATCTCACTCCATTGCAAAATCAAATTTGATATTACGACCTTGCAAGATTATCCTTAGCTGCTTTCAAATTTTAAAGGAGTTATTTAATGAGCACTAATGCAAGACCTGCTTTAACCATGTTGAGCGAAGACGAATTGGCATTCCAAGAAGCTGTTCGTGATTTTGCTGATAACGAAATCAAACCTCTTGTCCTAAAAATGGATGAAAACGCTGAGATGGATTCAGGCCTGGTCAGTAAACTTTTTGAGATGGGCTTAATGGGAGTAGAAACTCCAGAAAAATTTGGCGGCTCAGGCGCAACATTCACCATGGCTTGTTTGGCAGTTGAAGAAATCGCCAAAGTTGACGGTTCAGTCAGCGTTTTGATGGACGTTCAAAATACTTTGGTCACCAATGCATTTTTAAAATGGGGAACTGAAGCACAAAAAGAACAATATTTACCGAAAATGGCTAAGGAATGGGTTGGCGCTTACGCTTTGTCTGAAAGCTCTTCTGGTTCTGACGCTTTTGGTTTGAAATTAAAAGCTGAAAACAAAGGTGATCATTTTGTATTGAATGGTTCAAAATTATGGATCACCAATGGTAACGAAGCCAATGTCTTTATTGTGTTTGCAAATATCGATCAAAGCAAAGGCTACAAAGGCATCACCGCATTTATCGTTGAAAAATCATTTGCTGGTTTTAAAGTTGGCAAAAAAGAAGACAAACTTGGCATCCGCGCTAGCTCTACTTGTGAATTGTTATTTGAAAACTGCATCGTGCCTGCAAGCAATGTTATAGGTGAGGTTGGCAAAGGCTATAAAATCGCAATTGAAACATTAAACGAAGGTCGCATCGGTATCGGCGCACAAATGTTGGGTATTGCAGGAGGCGCTTACAAAGCAGCTCTTGCTTATGTGCAAACTCGTGAACAATTCGGCAAACCGATTGCTCATTTTCAAGGTGTTCAATTTCAATTGGCAGAAATGCGCACTGAACTTGAAGCCGCTAAATTATTGGTTTACAACGCTGCTCGCTTGAAAGATGCAGGCCAAGATTTTATCGAGGCTGCAGCAATGGCAAAACTTTATTCTTCTCGTGCTGCTGAAAAAATCACTTCAAAAGCTATTGATTTATTTGGTGGCAATGGTTTTACCAAAGAATATCCTGTGGAAAAATTCTGGCGTGATGCCAAAATTGGCCAGATCTACGAAGGCACCACCAATATGCAATTACAAACTATCGCTAAGATGGAATTAGACGCCAATAAAGTTTAATGAATAAACTTAAGGATCAGTTCTTATTTTTCACACTCACGCTTTTGCTATTTAGCATTGGCGTGAGCCTTGTATTACCAGCAATTGGCTTATCATTTGCTTTTGCTAATATTCGCACTCATTCTTATATCAAAAGACAAATTACGGTCGAAGACAGCTCTAAAACAGGAATTTCACCACAAAAGATTTTTTCATTTCATTTAGCCAAAGAACCTTCCAGCTTAAAGCCATGGGAACAACAATCAGCTAATTCTAATTATTTTTTTGCATTAGTGAATTCAACCCTATTAAAATATCAAGATCAGAAACTCGGTCCAGCCTTGGCCGAAAAATGCCTTTGGGTCACAGCAAAAAAAATACGCTGCCAGCTGCGCCCACAGATGCTGTGGAGTGACGGCGAAACAGCACTGACCAGTGATGATTTTGTCAGAGCATTTCGCGCTTTTATAAATCCTAAAAATGCTAACAGCAAAAGTCCTTTTTTATTCTCAGTGCAAAATGCAAAAAAAATTTTTAGGGGCGAGTTGCCGGTTGAAAAACTTGGTGTTCGTTCGATCAATAAAACAATTTTAGAAATTGATCTCGAAACAATCGATCATGATTTTTTATACACCCTAAGCCACCCGCTCCTGGCTCCGATACCTCCAACAACAATTTATTCACTGGAAGAAATCCGCAAAAAACCGTCGCTGCATTTATCCTCTGGACCTTACAAAATTTCATCGTGGATAAATGCTAACAAAATTCATTTAGAATCAAACAATCGATACTGGCAAGAGCATAACAAACGCCCATTACTCGATGTCTGGATTTTATCAGAAGATACCGTTGCTCTTCAGCTTTACGAAAAAAAAGAACTGAGCATGCTGCGCAGATTACCGACTGTATTTTTCGATAAATATCGCGGACGAAATGATTTTTTTGAAATCCCACAATTCCGTTTTGATTACATTGGTTTTTCACCTAAATTACAAAAAAATATAGAACTAAAACAAGCCCTGAGCCAATCCTTAGACTTTGCTCAGTTGCAAAAAATATTTAGCGCCAAAGGTTTACCTGGCTGCCCTGGTTTCATCGCGCCTAACTCACCAGGTGCACCCGCACCCCTTGGCGGCAACAACTCTCAGTGTGTTGAATTCAGCCTTGCTCTGGCACAAAAAAAATGGGCCGAGTATATAAAAACGAATCCCAATCCAAACCTAAATTTAATTTTTTCTCGCCTTGGTGGCGACGATCATCAAAATGGTCTCGAGTGGATGCAAAGCCAATGGAAAACAAACCTTAGCACCACAGTTACCGTCACCGGGATCGAGAACCAAATATTTCTAGAGAAAATTAAAAAAGGCGAAATGGATTTATTTCGTAAAGGAATTAATTTAGATCGTCCAACATGCTTGGCTGCACTAGAAAACTTTACTTATCATGCGCCTGAAAATTACATAGGCTTCAACGACAAAGATTATGATACGCTTATTTTTCAACTGAGAAACAGCATCTCAGCAGAAAAGAAAAAAACTTTGTGTCAAAGAGCTCTAAGCAAATTGATTCAATCCAACTCGATAATACCAACTGGGCCCATTCATTTTACGATGCTGGTTCAGCCACAGTGGAAAAATTGGAAACTCAACGAACTGAATCAATTAGATCTCAGTCTTTTAGAGTGGAAACCTTAAATGCCGTCGATAGAAATGCACTCGATTGCAATACCATCTGTCTGGGGTAAAATTTCAGCAATCAAAAGCTCTTGCGAACAGGCTATGCAATTGCAATCAGCGCTGATGATGCCGGAAGAACCCGCGCGTGACATCTCTGTTTTGCATCCTAAATTTCATCCTGCAAAAAAAGGATTCTCAACCACCGAAGGCCAAGCACGCATGCTGCATGACCTTGCCAGCATCGAGCTGCAAGCAATGGAACTGGGCCTGCGTGGATTATTCGAGTATCCAGATGCACCGATGGTCTTTCGCGAAGAGCTGATGGCATTAACATTGTCAGAGGCCGAACACTTGCGCATGTGTATTGAGGGCATTGAGTCCTTGGGTTTTAAATGGGGAGATTGGCCGGTGCATTTAGCTCTTTGGCGAGCCGCTGATAAATCTGATTCTTTGCTGGATCGGATCCTGATTGTACACCGTTATTTGGAAGGCAGCGGGCTTGATGCCGGCGATACTTTGATTCGCAGATTAGATGGCACCAACGGCAAAGAAACCATTAGCAAAATAGTCCAACAAATTAATTTTGAAGAAATTGGTCATGTTGACTTTGGTTCGCAATGGTATCGCAAAATTTGTAAATTAGAAAAACTGGAAGCCGCAGACGATTTTCCACAACGCATGAATGCCTTGCGCTTTAAATTACCAAAACGAGTCGAACCCATCAATCGCCTATTGCGCCAGAAAGCCGGCTTCAACGAAGCCGAACTCAATTACTGTGAAGAATTGAGAATGGATTTTCTCAAACCTAAAAATTAGAAAACTGCATTTCAATAGATATCCACAGCGGAAATAAATATTCCCGATGCAAAATTCTTTAAGAAAAAAATCTTTCGTATTCTATGTGCAGACATCGATTAGAAATTACTTTGATACCAGCTGCTTCAGGATTTTTTAAACGAGTACGAAGAGCTGTCGGCTTAGGTGCGCTCTAAACGACCTTTAGCTGACTTAGATTATTTTGATAAATATCCATGATAGGAAAAATCAAATCAAAATCTCCCCACATTAGCTCGCCACTTTGAATTGAAAACTGTCTGAATTTTTTGGGACTCAAAAAACTTCTAATTTCCGGATGGCGAGAATTCTCCAAAAATGGACCGAAGTTCACAACCTGCTCGACCCCATCCGAAAAATAAAAATGAATCATATATTTGCCAATATACTTGGCACTTTCTATTTTAATGGTTTTTTGCCTTCGTTTAGCAGTCATATTTTTCCAGCAATTTTCTTTGCGACTATTTTTTTATGGTAAACAAAATAATTGACCCAACTTTGAACGATCTCATCAGCCAATACTGTAACTAACTTCTTGAAGCTCTTGGATTGGGACGCAGCCAGAGGTTTTTTACCTGGAACCCTTTGGAGTTTAATCCCTTGAACCACTCCATTTTTAATAATGATTTCAATTTTACTTTCACGATCACCATGCCTGCCATGGACATGAATGGGCTCATGTTCATTGGAATAGAAGAAAATAATAATTCCAAGATATTCATACAGTTTTGGCACCAAACACTCCTATATACAGCCCATTGTCTCAGAAATGCCCAATATTGCCAACCTAGAAAACTTTGACTTTGACGATGTTTTTGATCCGCTGGGTCCCCGGGGCCATCTCCTGGCCTGAATCCTTATGTTGCCTAAGTTTGGGATCAGGCAAGAGCCTGTCTTTAATATCCCTAACAAAAACAAACGCCACTGCTGAAAAATTCTTTAAAAAAATCTTTCGTATTCAATATGCAAACATCGATTGGAAATCACTTTGAGGCCCGCGGCTTCGGCTTTTTTTTCTGCCTCTGGATGTGAGATCCCCAATTGCAGCCATAAAACTTCAACGCCTCCGACCGCAATGATTTCATCAACAACCGCGGGTATGTGCTCTGGGCGACGAAAGACATCGACGAATTTTCGATACTCGGCAGGCACCTGGCTGAGGTCTGCATAAATGTTAAAACCATTGATTTCATTTTTTCCAGGATAAACACCCACCGGATCCCAGCCCTTTGAGCGCATAAAAACAGGCACCCCTTGCGAAGGTTTGCTGCCGTCAGGACTCAAACCCAAGACGCAAAATTTTTTATATTGGGACATTATTTGTTTTATCTCTGAATCTTTAACGTTCATTTTAACTCCTTAAAAAATACACTTAAATAGCATAAAGTGTTTCAATTTGAGAATATACACAAAAATTCTTGATAGACCTCGTCTTTTGTAAAGTCTAGCCGATAAGACTAAGGTCAACATACAAATGTGATGGAACATCACATGAATTGAAACCTTAAGGGGGAAAAATGTCTGAGAAAAAAGTAGAACAGAAACACGAAGTCAAAGCACCTAAAAACAACGTCATCCAACTTACTTCTGTTCAGTGCACAGCAGAGGGCTGCAAAACAAAACCAGACAAAGCCGGTTTTTGCAAAGAACACTTCGTATGGTTTAAAGAAGGTCTTTTGACCATCGAAGGCAAAAAAGCTAAAGACTTTGATAAAAAGTATTACGCATTCATGCGTCGTAGCAAAACAGCTTAGGCTGATATAAATTTACCTGACAAATTCAATCAGGAAAATTTACTGAACTAAGATACCTTACTAAAAGTTACCTTATAATTTAAATAAAAAAAATACCGAAGACCAAAATCTTCGGTATTTTTTTTATTCTTTACACTTTATCGGACTCACCGATATAGTTCAAATATGAAAAAAGCAGTCTTAATCACCGGAGCCAGTTCAGGAATAGGTGCCGCCACGGCAAAACTTTTTAGCCAACATGGATACTTTGTATACCTTCTTGGAAGAAACGAAGAGCATCTGACCGAGGTCGCTATTCAATGCCAACACGGAGCCTCGCTGTTGCGTTGTGATCTTAACAGCGAAGCCTCGGTGATTAAATACACTCAACATTTATTTGAACGCCCAGATACAGACCTGCAAATTCTAATTAACAACGCTGGAATATTCGAAAGAACCAACCACACCTCAGACGGTGGATCACTGAGTACTTGGCGCAAACAATTTGATACAAATTTATTTTCAGCAATCAATATCACAGAAAAAATTCTTCCTTTGTTCATGCAAAAGAAAAAAGGTTCCATCGTTAATGTCTCATCAACCTTGGGTCTAAAACCATCGGCAGACACTGCCGCCTATTCTGCAAGCAAGGCAGCCATGATCAATTGGACACAATCCTTAGCACAAGAACTTGGCCCTTTACAAATTCGCGTCAATTGCGTAGCCCCTGGTATTGTTGATACTCCGATACATTCATTTCATCATCTAAAAACTGAAGATAAACAAAATGTGTTGAATCAACTAAGCCCTCTGCAGCCATTACAACGAATTGGCAATGTCGATGAAATTGCTCAGGCAATTTATTTTTTAGGCAGCGAACAATCTTCGTGGACAACTGGGGCCGTACTTGCAGTTGATGGCGGGATCAATCTTGTATGATGACATCCTGTTTTCGTTTTTCATTTAGCGCGGCTCATTTTTATCAACAAAAAAATTGGTCAGCAGAAAAAAACAAAAACGAATTTGGTAAATGTTTTTCGCAATATGGCCACGGCCATGATTATGTCGTCGAATGCAATTGGCTGACAACTTCGCCGCAACAACAGACCGAACTTGATCAACTCACCAAATCTGTTCGAGAAATTTTCGATCATCACCATTTAAATTTTATGTTTCACGAGTTTAGCGACAAGGTACCGACGACAGAAAATCTAGCCCTATTAATAAAACAAAAACTTGAAGAATCTGCCAAAATAAAACCACAACTGGCCACTGCCAAATTATTAAATTTGAAAGTCTACGAGACCCCAGAGATTTGGGTCGAGATAGCTCCGATGGTGTAATTCCCCTGCTGTATTTAGTAGCAAAGGTGTCCCGCCAATTGATGCAACTGATTCCGTTATTACTTCCGCTGCGGAAGTAAAGTTAGATAAATTTTGAATCTTTAGGAAACCGGAAATCCGTCAAAATTATGAACAATCATGATTTCTTTTCAATCGAAAGACTAGAAATGAAAAGTCTTCCTACTCAAATCCAATCTATTCGTCTTCAGAAATTCTTTTCTCAAATAAATTGGCCAGCTATTTGCCTAGCATATATTGAGTAATTTTAAATGGGCAAATGGGTGGGTTATGAAAAAGCAGATTGTTAGGTTGCGATTTTTATCGTTTTTCATTTTTATAATTTCCGTATTTTTGCTTTCTTTGCCTACTGCGCGAAACATCTCGTGGGCTAGTCCTGAAGAATCTCAAGATAATCAAAAAGTTTCTGATGAGTTATCCTCGGACGACAAAACAGAAACAATAAATACCGAACCAGTTAAAACAAGCACATCTGATTATAATATTCATATCAAAAGCGGTGCTCTACAAATCAGCCTGCCGCTAAAGCCTCTAGATCCAAAATCATTGGATTTATTCGAGAGTCTTCCCATCGACGTACAACACAACTTTCAAAAAAATCGTATTTTGTTTTTATCTAGCGTGGTCAAAGTTTTAAATAAAATTAAATATGTTCCTGGAATTGGCAGCTTGGTAAAAGAAAAGATTCTTTGGATCAAAGACAGAAACAGCCAAGCAGAACCAATTTCTTTTAAAGAACGCAGCAACAAGTTTGTCACAAAATTCATACAAGCATTAGATGCAAAACTGGCTGAAAAATCACCGCTCATTGCTGATGGCAATGAGTTCAGCGTCTTTGTGGCCGCAAATATTGCAGCAGAGGGTGGACGTGGCGAAAAAGGCTGGGGTGGCCTTATGGATTTTGGTATTTCATTTGGCTTTGATAAAAACACTCGTGCTGTTGTGTTTCAGGTTTTTCGTAACTTAGAAAAATATCACAACTCTCTTATGCCCGTGGTTACAAATATTGGTATTGGCCCTCGAGCTGGAATCCTGATTCGAAAAACCGAAGCAGGAAATGAAACGGCGATTTTTGATGGCGCTGCCTTTTACCCTCCAGGAGCTCCCGTGTTTTCTCAAAGCGGATCTCACCATATGATCCTAGGAACAGGAATGACCGTGTTGGGTTTTCCTCCCCCTCCTTTTGATTTAGCAATCACCTTTAGCAACAAACACACTTTCAAAAGCTGGGTGTATTTATCTTTTTCACCAATCACCAAAGGTTTTGTCAGATTAAAACTGGGCTTCGGAGAAAAAATAATTGCCGCCATCATCGAACCAATCAAGGTTTTATTGAACAGAATAAAATCAAGGCCAATTATTTCCAATAGCGAGATGGCAACAATCAGCTGCTCAAGGATTTACTAAATTTGATAGATCAACAATCTTTAGAGTGCGCGAAAAAAAATAACCGCAGCCAAGTGGCTGCCTCGAGGAGAGCAACGAAGGCTCCTATCATTTTGCTACGAACGCTTAATAAGTATAAACAACTTCGGCGTCCAGATCCTTATAATCATCGCCCTTTTTCAGTTTAGGTGCCACTCGACCAGTCATCTCAATAAGTTGGCTGCCATCGGCTGCGAATTTAAAGATCAAAGGTTTTACCAATGCTGCAATCAAAAAGCTTGAAGGTTTCATTTTCAAAACCAACACCGGCTTGTCATTGATTTTTTCTTCACCGATTTTGAAAATTTCAAAACCAACTGTTTCTTGACGATCCCAGACAGCAAAACGAAAGCTGATCGAAGTACCCTTTTCAATTTCGGACCAATGACTGCGCACAAACCTTTGGAAATTTCCAGAGCTAACCAAGGTTTCGCCTTTTTTTTCTTTTTTAACTTTGGTTGTGCCTTTGACAGTTTTCGAGAAAAAGATTTCATCATCTTTAACTTCGATCAAACCCTTTTGACCCAACTGT
>CAZMVK010000113.1:0-11984 GCA_964569545.1 uncultured Bdellovibrio sp. | reverse complement strand
TATGGATATGAATATGGACAATATGCAATCGGTGCATTTTTAGCTCTTGGACAAACTTATTTTGATCACGACAATGGCATAAATCACATTCGTTCCTTGGTTGCTAACGGTGTCTTAACGACAACATTAAAATATTCAGCACAACGAGAGCGTCCCGACAAAAGCAACAATGTTTCATTTCCGTCTGGACACAGCTCTGACGCGTTTACCACGGCAACTTCACTGACTTATGCCTACGGCTGGAAAGCCGCAGTGATTTTTTATCCAATTGCCACCTACGTTGCTTTGTCTCGAGTTGCCGATGAAAAACATTGGCTCAGCGATATCACTGCGGGAGCTTTTATCGGAGTGTGGATGGGCCGTTCATTTTATTATGAGTCAGCTAGAAATAATAAAACAGACGACACAGCCAAACAGTGGCAATGGACCCCTTATGCCTTGGGTGATCGCGTGGGATTGAATTTGAGTTTGAGGTTTTGATTGCTGCTGCTAATGAAACAATAAAGAAATTCGTTCGTCTTTATTTTTTCTTTGATAAAATATACTTTTCTGATCTTGTTCAAATTTAGGATAAGAACCAGAAAAAGACGACGCAAGTTTATATTTAGAAATAATATTTTCATCAGCCAAATCAAGCTTATATTTTTTAGACAATATCAGCGCATACAACAGTTTTGCTTTTTCTGTACTTTCAAAAATACGGTCATAACTAGACAACCGAGGACTCGAAAGACAAGCTGAGATTTCACTTATAAAATAACCTGGAAAAAATATAATCTTTTTCAGTAGAGCTCCGTATTCAATCTGACCTGTATAGCACTCCTTATCCCTAATTTCATCATTTAATGATTCTTTAATACCAGGCCAATCATCATATAGACGCCCTTTAAATCCTGCCCTGTATTTATCAAAAATTCTTGAACTTACTTTCCTATATGCCGATGGAATAAAAAACAATTTTAAAAATTTATTATTTGATTCATAAAACTTTTGTTGTGTCCAATTTTCTTTTTCGATTTTAAAAGACTCTGCGCGCTCAAAATCAAAATTCCAAATCAAGATTTTATTCAGATCCTTTTCTATTCCTACAAAAATAGCCTGATTTGACTGTTCAGAATAATGAGAAAGGAAAAAAGAAATCGCTTCAACATCTATCTTAATATGAACAGCAATCGAAATTATGTATTCAATAGATTTAGCTTTGACTAAATTAGCCACCCAAAAATTAAAATCCTTAGCAATCCATCTTAAACTATCCGGATTTGAAGATTTTCGAAAATCAATCATTGCCCTACAAAGAAGAACCCTCTGAATCAGAATTTGATTACCAAACATCATATCCAATCGTGGATCTAGAATTTCTTCGCCAGGTGATTTTGTTAATAGCTCTTCGTACTTTGAAATACTCATTTTATTTTTAGTGATAAAATCATCCAGTTTTAAGTTATTTGATAAATCAAAGCAACTCTCAGCTCCCCGCCAGCTTTTTTCAAATGGTGTTTTTAAATCCAGATTCGGATGTGATTGTAAAAATATCTTGTTATCAGAATTTCTAACAAGCTCTTCTGCTAATTTATTAGGGGGGAGTTCGCTTTGATACTCCATTCCTAGAATATAATAAAATGTATTATTCGCTGAAAAATGATTCTGAATTGGCTGCTCATTTTTTTGAGCCAGAATCGTAGTTATCGCTATAAATGACAAATACAAACCAAATAACGCAAAAAAACTTATTATTAATTTTTTAATCATTTATAGACACCTAGTATTGATTTTTCAATTTTTGAATACTTAATATGCTTTCAATTTTTCCAATGCAGGTCAATACTTAAAAATTTATCAACGTTAGTCGCCGACACAAACGGCCAATAGCTTTTGAAACATTATCAAGCCCATCTCATCAAGAAGCCTATACTGTATTATTTTGTGAACACTCTCAAAAATACGAAATAATGATATCTATCACAACTGCAGGATTTCAATTTAAGTATGAAAATCAGTTAATAGAAATAGAAAAAAAACCAAAGAATAACTACCTTGATTGCCGTTGTAATGGTGAAATTATTTGACGCATAATTAGAAGATATCCGACAATTTTGGTAATCCAAGATAACTTTAACGAACTTCTTAAATGTATTTTATTGAGTTTGTGTGCATATAGAAAAATATAGAAATCATTTGTAAATATCTCTTCATAGCGAAAAACACAATATCACAAACAATTTTGGTATGGTTTTCGGGGTATAGGTCAAAATGCTGAAGTAAAGTTACTCCCGTAGCGATGAAGCAGACTGTTATTATAAATATATTTTAAATATTTCTTGCGACTGTTTTTTGGATTCACCAACGAGTCACTAGTGTATATTTGTAATCATCGTAGAGCCGGCCTTGTCTTTTAAACTTTATTGCTCTGGCAATCTCATAAGAGGACGCAGTCAGTCTTTTAATGATTCTTTTCTATCTCGTTTTGTTTGCCAAAAACCTGGATAATTGAGTTCAAATTTCCGTGTTATATCTTTTCGAAAGGACTGGCTGCTGATCACTTAACTGGATTACGAAAAATAAATTTATTACATCAACGGGCTTAGCCAGAACCACTGACAAATGGAGGAAAAAAATGAATTTACAAACAACATCCAACCAAGATCTGATTGCACGCACCTTGAAACTTTCTCACACAGAACGCAAAATCACACACCTGATTTTACAACATCTAATTGAAATCGAAAATCGTAAGCTTTTTGCTGAGCTTGGTTACAACAGCATGTTTATATTTTTGACTCAGCATTTATCTTATTCTGAATCAGCAGCCTATCGCCGATTGCAGGCTGCCCGTTTATTAAAACAAATTCCTGAAGTTGCTCATAAACTTGAGAATGGCAGTCTTAACTTAACCCAATTGACTGAGGTTCAAAAATGTTTGCATCAAGAATTAAAAAACAATCGTAGCAGACAAAAACAATATATCGATTTCGAAAAATCATCTGACGTAAAAGATTCCGCCTCGATCATTTCTACAAAAACAACCAACAAGATAGCAACTACAGCAAATACTCTGAATAGAATATCTATCGAAAAAGCTCGCCAAACTCTTGAAAAAATCCAAGGTCAAAATAATATTCAGACTAGACAGGCTCTATCCATTAATTATGATCAATCCATTCAAGCTCACACAAAAATTATACCTCAGAAAGATCAATCGATCCGCTTAGAGATCACTTTGACCCAAGAGCAATTTGCAGAATTACAAACAGCTAAAGATTTGCTTTCACATATTTGCCCGAATGGACAGTGGGCCGAAATTATTACGACACTGGCAAAAAAGTTTAATAAAACAAAACTAGGAGGTGAAAAAATAAATAACTCTCAACGCAACATTTCAGCGCTACGGAAGCTAGGTACTACCACCGCGGTGAATTTAAAAACAATCTTAGAAATGGATTCTGGAACAAATTCAACAAGCACGCAAACTACCATTCAAGCCTTAGAACGAACTCAAATAAAAAAATTAAATTCAGGTCTTTCGCAATGCAATTCAACCACTGATCTTGTCAAACCACATCAGATCAATAGGACGATTGAAAATTCAAAACACAATCACACAAAAAATCAATACCGTCCCCAACCAAAACTGAGACCCTATCTAAGCGTAAATCTTAGAAGAGAAAAACTGAAACTTGCCAACAACTGTTGTCAGTATGTTGATAGCAATACAGGTAAAAAATGTCTTTCAAAATTTCAATTGCAGCTAGATCATATTCAACCAGTGGCATTGAGCGGGTCGCATACAAACAACAATCTAAGAATTTTATGTTCTATTCACAACCGATTATTCGCTGAAAAGTCTGGTTTGAGATATTTAGACAAATAGAGGCAATATCAAATAACCTACCAATTCATTTATAAAGATCCCTGTTTTTATTTCAATGAATGTCCGCAACAGATCATATGAATAATATAACATCGCTTCAGACCTACTGTATCAAGAACAAGGATCAAACAGTAAATATTATTTAGCTCCAGAACTAATATATAGAAACGAGAGATTTTGAGGTCTTGAGTTACGTAACATTTTCTTTAGTCGTTTTTAATTTATTTATAGATCATATTCTAACTTGAGTATGTTCTCTTTTAACCTTTTATTTTTTTAAATCAAAACCAAACTCCAGCGAGTTTCCCTCAGCCAGAAGCTCGTCTTGTTTATCTTCGAATCTCGCCAATATCCGCAATCCCATAAAAAACCATAAACAAACGCTCAAGTCCCAATGCGATTCCCGCTGCGGGTGGCATGCCTTGATAAAGTGCTTTGATGAAATCAGTATCCAGTGGTGGAACTTCGCGGCCAGTTTGTTTTTTCTTTTCAAGATCTTCGTTAAAACGTTGTTCTTGCAAAACTGGATCATTGAGCTCATGAAAAGCGTTGGCAAGCTCTAGTCCCTGCCAATACAACTCAAAACGATCACCCCAACCATCATCTGTTAGTCTCGCCAGGGCGGCTTGTGAGGGTGGATATTTTTCGACAAATAAAGGTTCCGTGCTATCTAAAAAAGGCTCGATCTTTTCGATAAAAATTAAATAAAAAACATCATCCCACAGATTATAATCTTGCGCATGCAAACCAAGCTTTGCAGCTAAGACTTTTAATTCTTCAATGCTGGTTGTTGGTGTCAGTTCAAATTGCAGATGATCAGCAAACAACTGACTCATGCTCTTTTTATGAAACTGAAATGTTTTTTTATAATAACGAGAGTTCGGCAAGACCTCGGCCAAATACTCAAACAAATGTGAAATGTCTTGTTGAATCTGAGACAAATCACAAAAGGTTCGATACCATTCAAGCATATAAAACTCTGGCTGGTGGCGCTCACTGATTTCGCCGTTACGAAAACAATTTTTTATTTCAAAAATTTCTGAATACCCCTGCGCCAAAAGTTTCTTAAGAGACAGTTCTGGGCTGGTTGGCAAATAAAATTTCTGACGACGAGAACCCATCACCAACTCGGTTGAAAATAAATCTAAAAAAGGCTCTGTCCCAGGGCAATTCACCAAGGTTGGAGTTTGTACCTCTAATAAATTTTTGCCACGAAAAAAAGTTCTGACATGATTTAAAAAATCCATCCACTGTGGCAACCATGGTGGCTGCCCTGTCTGCATAGACATCTGCCCGACAGACTCATCAGATACAGAAACTGTTTGCGCTGACATTTGCTGTAAATATGGCGAAAGCAAACTCAATTGAAAATCTACAGTCGGCTTAACTGCAACGGACAAATCAAGATTTGGATTTATCAAAGAAATCGCAATCCAATCACCTGGTCGTAAAATCACCGACAATTCTTGACCTGAAAAAACTCTGTGGCCGTTAACTGAATCAGCAACTCCCAAATCTGGCCTTATCGATAATTCAGCCGCAGAAATTTGCAAATCCACAGTATTAGAAAATGAATTAGCCAAGGTCAGACGCAATTCAGCCCCCGACACCAATTGCATTGATAAAATTCGCCCACGATGCAAGGCTTGAGCAGGACAAACTGGATATGGCTGCCACATTTTTTTTAAAAAATACTCTCGATGGATCAGGGTCATTTTTGATTTTCTTTTTACTTTCTTTTTTTCTTCGTTTTGCTTTCTTCTAGTCTTTATCAGCAATCATAAATCCACTGTTCTTCATTTGCTTCTTGTTCTGCCTTTATTCCGCTTCTGTTCTGCCTTTATTCCGCTTCTGCTCTGCCTTTATTCCGCTTCTGCTCTGCCTTTATTCCGCTTCTGCTCTGCCTTTATTCCGCTTCTGTTCTGCCTTTATTCCACTTCTGCTCTGCCTCTTTTTTTCACTCTTATTTCTTATTGTTTTTCTCTTGGTGAGTAGACTCATTTAGGTCTAAACCAATTCGTCGTTTGCGTCATTGCCACAATGCAACGTTCTTGAGTTGACAACAAATCCGCCTTCAACCATGAAGAGGGCAGCCCCTAATCTCATCCATACAGAGAATTAAAAATGAACACAACGACTTTGTCTATTCCGCTGTTTTCTTCGCTTTTATTTTCACCCGAAAATGCACTCAAACTATTACGCCAACTGCCCAGCACTGCAGATTGGATTGGGCTGCGTTTTGTCGAAGAAAGCACACAATGGCGTTCGGTGCGCAATATGCGTCCTGAAGACAATCAGGTCAAATTTGAACGAGGTGTAATGATCGAGGTGCTGATCCATCAACATCTTGGTTACGCAGCCACCAGTGATTTATCCAACGAGGGCTTAAAAGAAGCTTTTCATCGCGCTTGCGTTTTGGCCAGCGCAGGATCTGCTCATAAAATTTTAAATATGGATTTTGAAAAACACCGTCCTGCCAGCCAAGGTTCTTACCGCTCGCCTATTTTCAAAGGCCTAGACGCACAATCGCTCAAAGAATTTACCGACATGATGATGCTGGCAAGCAAACACCTGAAAGCTTCAGATAAAATCGTCGCAGCTCAAGCTCGGGCCATGATCACTGAGAGCAAACAACATTATGTCAGCACCTCTGGCGCTAATAATTTGCAAGAGTACGTTTTTATTGCCAACAATTTTTCAGCAACCGCACAAAACGGCAGCGAAATACAAACGCGTTCAGATCATGGCGGAGTAGCCAAATGTCTGCAGATGGGTATGGATTTTTATGACCTAAACGAAATCGCCAGTCGTTGCACCGAGGTCGGCGAACAAGCCCTGCAATTGATCGAAGCACCAAACTGCCCAAGCGACAAAATGGATTTGATCTTAATGCCAGATCAAATGCTTTTACAAATTCACGAATCCATTGGCCACCCTCTTGAAATGGATCGCATCTTAGGCGACGAAAGAAATTACGCTGGCTGGAGTTTTGTTCAGGCCAGTGATTTTGGTAAATTACAATACGGCTCGCCACTGATGAATGTGACCTTTGATCCAACGGTCCCTGGACAATTTGCTTCTTATGCCTTTGACGACAGCGGTTGCCCGGCGCAACGACAGCACCTGATTCAAAATGGAAAATTATTGCGCGGCTTGGGCGGTCTTGAATCACAAGATCGATTGCAATTGCCAGGTGTCGCGAATTTCCGCTCGGCTTCGTGGAACCGCGCCCCTATTGATCGCATGGCTAATATCAATTTAGAACCAGGAAAATCCAGCTTGCAAGAGATGATCGCTCAAACAGAAAAAGGCATTGTCATGGAGGCCAACGTTTCATGGTCCATCGATGATTATCGCAATAAATTTCAATTCGGCTGTGAGTACGCAAGACTGATCGAAAACGGCAAACTGACTGGTGTGGTGAAAAATCCAAATTATCGCGGCGTAACTGTGCCTTTTTGGAATTCACTAAAAGCCGTGGGTATTGCCGAAGAGGTTGAAATGTACGGCACACCTTGGTGTGGTAAGGGCGAACCCAGCCAAGTCATCCGCGTCGGGCATGCCTCGCCACCTTGTTTGTTTTCTCAAATCGAAGTTTTTGGAGGCGCAAAATGATTCAACAGCTAGAGCAACACTTTGACAACCTCTGCCAGCTTTTATTTTCACAATTACAAGCCAACGAAGAACTGAGTTTGGCTCTGAATTCAGAGCTTACCGATTTTGTTAGATTGAATCGCAGTTTGATTCGACAAAACCAAAGCATTCGTCAGATCACCTTGGATTTTAACTGGCAAACCAGCGAGAAAAAAATTAATTTTGGTTTGTCTTTAACTGGCAACAGCGAAATCGATCAACAGCTGTGCACAAGTCTTCTCACCAGAGCACGTGCCGAGGCCTCAAGCCTGCCAGAAGATAAATTCATCGTGCCCATGCAAAATCGCGGCACCAGTCACCATTATCATCAAGGCAAATTACTGTCGATTGATCAGGCTCTTAACATCATCACCGAGAGCTCCAAAGATGTCGATCTTGCAGGATTGTACAGCAGCGGTTTTGTTATTCGCGCCAACCAAAATTCAAAGGGACAGAAACACTGGTTTGCAACAGAGATTTTCAATCTAGATTACTCGCTTTATTGCATCAATGCCGAGGGTGAAAATAAAGCCGTTAAAAACCTATATGCAGGTTCCCATTGGAGCGACCAAGAATTTTTGCACAATCTTGAAAGCAGTAAAAAACAAATCCCTTATTTAAAAAGAGCGAATTGCCAAATCAAACCCGGCGCTTACCGCGCCTATCTTGCCCCTGCTGCTGTAAACGAAATCACCAGCATGTTTTCGTGGAACGGATTCAGTTACTCTGCACTAAGAAAAGGTTCTTCTGCATTTTTAAAATTGGCGCAAAACGAGGTTTCATTGTCTCCGCTGTTTTCGATGTGTGAAAATTTTGATCTGGGCATCACTCCACAATTCAACAGCCTGGGTGAGATCTCTGCAGAAAAAATCAACATGGTTGAAAACGGAAAATTAATGCAAATGCTGACCAGCAGCCGTTCTGCCAAAGAGTACAGCGTCCCAGGAAACTTTGCTGAGGTTAATGAAACCCCTCGTTCTTTAGAAATACTGCCAGGCTCATTGGCTGAAGACCAGGCGCTAAAAGCTTTGGGCACAGGCCTTTACCTGAGTCATTTGCATTACCTTAACTGGAGTGATCTCTCATCGGCACGCTTTACGGGTATGACCCGTTACGCCTGTTTTTGGGTTGAAAACGGTGAAATTGTAGGCCCAATCAAAGATATGCGTTTTGACGACAGTATGTATAATGTCTTTGGTTCAAGTCTTGAGGCCTTGACCAAAGAACAACATCTTGAAACCAACAGTGACACCTATTTTGAGAGACAAATTGGCGGCAAATTGCTGCCCGGAGCATTGCTGTCGAACATGTTGTTCACTCTGTAGTTTTTACTCAAGTGACTGCAGCATTTTTTACTGTATGCATTCTCTCTCTTTATAAAAAAGTAAATGTAGAGTATATTGCGTTGTTGGAAAAAAATTAAAGAACAAGAAAAATATAACACAAGGAGATCTTATGAAATTGAATCTAGCTGTAGATTTAAAAAAATTGGTTCACGATATGCGCGGACCTAAAGGCAGTGCGGCTCTTAAAGAAGAATTCAACCGCTTGTCTGCAGAAGTTAAAAAAGCAAGTGCTGAAATCAAACCACAAGCTTTGTCACAATTGAAAAAAGCTGAAGCTAAATACGCTGGCAAATACGCTCAGTTGTTAAAAAAATTAGAAGTGGCACAAAAAGATATCGACAAACAAGTAAACAAAAAAGTTTCAGTTGTTAAAAAACAAATGAAAGATGTTGAAAAAAGTTTGGCTCAATACAAAAAAGCCGCTTTGAAACAAAAAGCAAAACTTGAAGCTGGTATTAAAAAATCTAGCAAAAAAGTTGCAGTTAAAAAAACTGCCAAAAAAGCAACTAGCAAAAAAGCAGCAGCTAAACCTGTTGTTAAAAAAACTAGCAAAAAAGCCGTTGTTGCAACAGCTAGCTTATAATCCGAACCAGAATTAAATAAATTCTTTCTAAAATCTTTAGAGAGTAAATGAAAAGGCGTGAAATCAAAAATCACGCCTTTTTTATTTTGCTAAATCAATCCATGTCGACTGTGGCTTTCCGTCTTTATCAACATAATTAATTTTAATAAACTGATCATTTTCAACCGTAAAAGTCTCGGTTGGGACAGACTCTGCGTACCTGACATGATCATGACCAACAATTCACGAATAAATTGAATGATCTAGCTTGGCGCATGGTGGGAATAACCAATGCCTTGCAGTTTGCTGCAAAGTTGAACAGCAATAGCTTGCCAAAATTCATTGCTATTTATTAGATTAGCTTTATTAAGAGGCGATAAGTAAATTAATATTTTGCACAAAAGATGTAATTAACTTTTAACTGTCTTAATCTATTTATGAAAGGTTCGCATGGAATCATCTCAAGACATTCGATGGAAACAAAGATTTTCAAACTATCAAAAAGCATTATCTCAACTTAAAGAATTCATCGATAAAAGAAATTTATCAAAACTTGAAACCCAAGGCTTATTAAAGTCTTTTGAATACACGTATGAGCTGGCTTGGAACACAATGAAAGACTTTTATGAATCACAAGGAGAATCCAACATTCAAGGAAGTCGCGATGCCATCCGTTTAGCTTTTAAAAGGGGTTTAATTTTGGATGGAGAAAATTGGATGAATATGATTCAGAGTAGGATTGATACAGCCCACACATATAGCGAAGAAAAAGCAAACAAAGTGGCAAAAGAAATTTTCAATACTTATTACAAACTCTTTGTTGAACTTGAAAATAGCCTCAACCAAATATGAATAACTCTAAATATGGCTTGGATGAAAATGACATCCAAAAAATTAAAAATGTATTTTCAAATCATGCAAATATCAAAACAGTGATTTTATATGGCTCACGCGCTAAAGGAAATTACAAACCTGGGTCAGATATTGATTTAACGATTGTTACCAACGACATGAGTTACTTAGAACTAAATAAGATTAAAAATGAACTTGATGAACTTAATCTGCCCTACTTATTCGATTTATCTATTTTTTCAGAAATAGATAATCAAGATCTAATCAAGCATATCGAACGCGTTGGCATTCCATTTTAAAACACAACACAGGCGCTCCCCCCAAAACGCGCCGAGCTATTGCAAACGATCTTGAGCAATCTGATGTTTTTGCATATGATTTCCACCTCTTCCTTACCGTAATTTATGCCTATAAAAGGAGCCCCCATGTCGAATTTCAATTCATCTAATCAGTTTGCACAAAGACACATCGGCCCTCGCGATAGCGACATTCAAGCCATGCTGAAAGAGCTTGGATTTTCTCAACTTGAAGAAATGGCCAGCAAGGTCATCCCTAAGGTTATTCGCTCGCAGGTAAAACCAAATATCGGTCATGGTCAGTCCGAGTTTGAATTGTTGAAAACTTTGAAAAATATGGTTTCAAAAAATAAAATCTATCGTTCATTTATCGGCATGGGTTATCACGACACCATCACGCCAACTATCATTCAAAGAAATATTTTAGAAAATCCAGTTTGGTACACAGCCTACACCCCTTACCAAGCAGAGATCGCTCAGGGGCGCATGGAGGCTCTTTTAAATTTTCAAACCATGGTTAAAGATTTAACTGGCATGGGTATCGCCAACGCATCGTTGTTAGACGAAGGCACCGCTGCGGCCGAGGCCATGGCAATGGCCCACAATCTTTGCAAAAACAAATCAACAGTGTTTTGGGCAGCTAAAGATTTACACCCGCACGTGCTTGAGATTTTGCAAACTCGCGTGGAACCTTTGGGTCTGCAAATGAAAATCGTCGATCCTTTGCAAGAAAACTTAAACGAAACTATTTTTGCTGTCATCGTCAGTTATCCAAACACCCATGGCGACATCAATGACTATAAAAACTTAACAGATAAAATCCACGCACAAGGTGGATTCATGATTGCTGATGTTGATTTGATGGCAATGACTTTATTAACTCCTCCTGGCGAGTGGGGTGCAGACATCGCTGTTGGTAACACTCAAAGATTTGGCGTGCCATTGGGTTTTGGTGGTCCGCACGCTGCATTTTTGGCTTGTGACGAATCTCACAAACGTTTGATGCCAGGTCGATTGGTTGGGGTTTCTGTCGATGCTCAAGGTAAAAAAGCTTTGCGTTTAACATTACAAACTCGCGAACAACACATCCGTCGTGAAAAAGCGACTTCAAATATTTGTACAGCCCAAGTTCTATTAGCAAATATGGCTTCGATGTATGCTGTTTACCATGGCCCACAAGGGCTTAAACAAATTGCTCAAAACATTCATGCCTTAACAGCCTTGCTTGCTCAAGAGTTGAAAAAAACCAATGCGACTGTTGAAACTAAAAACTTTTTTGATACTTTGACAGTCAAAGTAAACAGCTCTCAATCTGTGATTACAGCAGCACTGAAACATCAAATCAATTTGCGTTTAGTTGACAGTACACACATCGGTATTTCGTTGAACGAAACGGCAACAATCAATGATGTCTTTGATATTTG
>CAZMVK010000112.1:11342-12150 GCA_964569545.1 uncultured Bdellovibrio sp. | reverse complement strand
AAGCTGAACAACTCTCACCTAAGGTAACCGCGCTTGGCAAACGAGTTATTTTAGATGAAAATTTTAATACAGTTAAAACTATTCCAGGGCCATTAGATATTCATGACTTTATTCTTATCGACTTAGAATGGTATATTTGCCTACGATACGAACTAGCTCAAAATACAACTGGAACTTTCTTTATTAATCAACGAATCGAAGAGTACAAAAATGGAAAACAAATATTTCAGTGGGACCTGAATGACCTCGCTAAAAATAATTATTTTGCTATCAATACAACACAACACATGTTTGATAAAAAATTAGCTATTGACCAGTTTCACCTTAATAGCATTCAGTTATTACCAAATAATAAAATGCTTATATCTCTTGGGTATGATTCGGGCTTAGTTATTGACAGAAAAACTAAAAAAATAGATTGGGTGATTGGTGGATACAATGATCAATTTGGAATTACAGAAGAGATGGGAACAGCTCTTCACCATACTCCATTCCTTGATATTGAGAAGCAAACCCTGACCGCCTTTGATAATTCTATTATCAAAAAAAAATCTCGAGTTATTGAATTCACTTTAGATTTAAAAAATAAAAAAATAAAAAAATTTGACGTCATTCACGACGAAGGTCAGTTCTCTGCTGTCATGGGTTCCGTTGAAAAACACAACAATATTTATTCTATTGGCTTTGGCTCTAGAGATATAGGAAAATTTGATTTCATTGAACAGACGAAAGACAAAAGAACAATGGGAATATCCTTCTCACAAAAATACAGCTCTACTTACCGATTTTATCGAGAACTTTAAAGTGC
>CAZMVK010000112.1:0-11332 GCA_964569545.1 uncultured Bdellovibrio sp. | reverse complement strand
CGCCTGAATAGCCGCGTTGTATCCTGAAATCAGCACGCCAGAAAATCCTGGCATATATGACCAACCTGAAGCGTAAAATACATTATCCAATTGAGTGTCTTGAGCTCCAGAATATAAGTGCAAACATTGTGAACGTTGACGAAATGATTCCGCCGAAGGATTAAAACCGTAAATGGCTCCATTTGGAGAATTTGTATATCGAACCACAGTTTTTGGCGTTCCGACCTCACAAAACTCGATGTCACTGGCAAATCCTGGATAATAATTTTCAAGCTTTGCAGTGATCTCATTCTGCACCTGAGTTTTGCGTTTTAAATATTGTTCTGGATCTAAGCCATGCCAAGATTTGATATTATCCATATACATCACCTCACAGGTGTGGACACCTTCTGCACACAACCTGGCATCGATGCTGTCGTAATTCAACACAGCCAGGTGGCCTGGAACAATTAACTTTTCGTCTTTTGCTTTTTCATCAATAAAAATATTCAAATAAGATTCATTTCCCAGATCCGTGAAAGAATGCCGTAAACCAAAATACAAAGTCGTCGACGAAGTACTGGTCCCCCATTTTTCTAAATTTTCACTGCCCGCAATCCACTGTCGCACCAGCGGCATCGGCGCATTAATGATCACTTGTTTTGCTTCACTCACTTGTAACTGTGAATTGTCACCACGGACTTTGCGGTAATGAACTCGACGAACCTGATTGTTTTCGACATCCATTTTTTCAACTTGATGATTCAGAGTGATTTTACCTCCGTTTTTTTCTATCACACCACGCAGATAATCAGACAGAGTTTGTGAACCACCCTGAATATAATAACAGCCTCCAAGATAATATCCACTCTGCGAAATCATAAAAATCACCAGACTGAGCTCATAATGATTGTCATGGTAAAAACCAACATTTGCTAACAATGTTGCCTTTAACAAATGATTGGAAATAATTCGATCAAGAAAATTTCCTAAAGACATATTCCAATATTTTTCAAAGCGCGGAAAAATGGCTTTAAACATCGGGTGCGTCGCAGATATAAATGGCTGTCTTGTTGAAAAAATAGAAAATTCATTGTTGATTTCAAGCATTGTTGAAAAGAAATGATCTATACCAACAATTTCTTGAGGAAATCTTTTTTTCAACTGTTCTTTAGCAAGCTCCATCTGATGGGGCATGCAAACGCTTTCGCCTTGAAAATAACAGTGATAGAAATCAGGAATCGGCGTAAACTGAATATGCTCATTGATTTCTAAAAATTGTAAGACCTCTTGGCTTTGACTGCCAGCAAAACTGCCAGGCAACATATGTATGCCGGCTTCCATACGGTATTTGCGGCGACGAAAATTTGTCGCAAAACCACCAACTTTATCATGCGGTTCAATCACATGCACACGACGTCCATGTTTTGCTAACGTCGCTGCCGCCGCCAATCCACCAAGCCCAGCACCAACGACAATTGCATCAAATGACATAAACTAATTCCTGACCGATTTTTTTATAAACTCAAATGGCAAAATATGGTGATGCCTGATCACTGACATTTCTAAACCTTTGATTCGCATAATACACTTTTGTTTTTCATTATAAACCATAACATCCGCGACCA
Organism: uncultured Bdellovibrio sp.; assembly: GCA_964569545.1. Classification (GTDB taxonomy): domain Bacteria; phylum Bdellovibrionota; class Bdellovibrionia; order Bdellovibrionales; family Bdellovibrionaceae; genus CAZMVK01. Next base: position 9,725 of record CAZMVK010000112.1, on the reverse strand, counting down.
ATGGCAAATCATCTCGGCCAACATTTGCTGATATGATTTCAGGTACAGCAAAAACCTGTTCAAATTGCAGATCATAAATCTCAAGAGATTTGATTTTCAAAGGAATACTCATTCCTTTTTTTTGTAACAGACCCGCAAGGCTTGTGGACTGAAAAGCAATTTCAAAAATACCCATCAAAACATCCACTGCAGAAAAACCAGTAAAATAAGTCGTTTGTTTGTGACCGATGCCCAGAACCGAGTTGTCTTCTGAATTGGAATAAGCCTCTGAAACAACCTGAAATTTAGGCCCAAAATCGATACACTCTTTGCGATAAACAGTTTTTAAATCGACCTCTAAATCATATGAACCGACTGATCGATTTATAATTTGAGATGTGTTGGTAAAGTTTTGCATACGACCAACAAAATGTTCAACTTGTGAGGTCATCACAGATGTCATCTCCAGTTGATCATTAATCGAATACTGTGAAAAACAATTCAGCTCTTGATTATCAATCAGCATCATTACATTTTTAATTTCAAAATCCACCAACCGCGGAAACTTTTTATAAAATAATTTACCTGCATTCAGCATTGTTGCCATACCAAATGATGCCGGAACAACCGATGTTGTCTCAATCACATGGTCAATCAAAAAGCTGTCTGCCTTGATGTTAAATGTCTTACGAAAAATCAGCTCGGCTGAAGATTGCATGCTACCAACACATTTTTCGTAACCTGAAAAAGAACGCACATAAAATTCTATTAACAATAAATCTTTGGGATCTGCATAAAAGACTGATCCCTCTTGCCACTCTTGTTGCATAAATTGTTCAAACCAAATAGAGGCTTGTTTTACTGGTAACACTGTTGCGCCAGTCGTTTTTACCATTTGTAACAAACCAACATTTGACATCATTCCAACCTGATCCAATCCAGGCCACATCACCGAGGTTCCACCACTGAGAGCCGCTTGATAACCATTACCAAGCGAATAGGTGCTCTGCCCCTCATTACCAAACTCGCCAACTATAGAAGAAAAATGTAGAATTTCATTGTTGAATTGTTTTTTCAAAGTTTGTAGATGTTTGCTAATTACAATCTTTGTCGAAATCTCTAATTGTATTTCAACAAGTGTTTTTTCTTCCAATCGACGACTGTATTCAATGCCAGCTGAATTGATAACTAGATCTATAGAACCCCATTGGCTCTGATATTTTTCAAAAACTTTTTTAAGATCTTCGATCTTTGTCGCATCAACTTGCACATAACTAAAATCACGGTATTTATTTTTTAAATTTTTAATATTGTTTTTTAGCTCTGCAGATGCCGGATCGCCTCTGCCGATAACCAACAATCGAACGCCTTTTTGAAGCTTCATATTATTGAAAATCTCATACGCCAAACCACGAGCTCCACCAATGACTACAATATTTTGTCTCGATTTACTCTTGGTTTTTGCATTTTTAAGCAAAAACTGTGGAACATATCTTTTTCCATTTTGATATAATACGTCGACAGCACTTGTATCGATGAGTTCTTGTGGAAATACTTTTTCTGAAAATTGATCTTGAAAACTAACTTCCTGCGAAAGAACAACGGATTTAAAAGTAAATTTTCTTTCTTTAGTAATCGATTTGAAAAAAACTTTGAGTGCTTGGTACAACTCATCTTGTTTATTTGTGATCAGCCATAGATTAACACCAAACTCTTCAATCGAAACCCCATTTAGCAGTTTGATCATTTTATCCGACAATTCCACAAACCAATCCACAATTTTTAATTCATGAGCTTGCTTGTTGGCCGGCTCATGAGACTGTTTGTTTGCTTTCTCATGAGACTGCTCATGAGAAAGTGTCAGTGCCGCTACCAATTCAGATGTTATAACAAATTGGACATGTTTATTAGTCAACTGAACATCTGCTAAAAATTTCTCTAAGCTTAAAAAAGCTGAATCTAAATTCAAACCCAACGGAACCACATGTGTAGACACAGTTTTTAACGGATCTGGATAAATACAGACTGGGGACTCACTCCAAACTTTTTCTAAATGTAAAAATAAATTTTGCTGAGGTTTCTTTTTAACCAAGGGTGCTTTTTGCAGCTTATCTAAGAACTCGACGACATCACCAACACTTTTTAATTGAGCCAGACTTAAACTCTCGTCGATATGCGTTTGCGTTTCCTCTAGCGTACGAAAAATAATTTCAGCTTTTTTTATAGAATCAATACGAAGATCTTCTTGAAAATAATCTTCGGCACCAATTTCTACGATCTCATAACCAGTGACTTTTGAAATGTACTTGGACAATATGGAAAATACTGGGCTTTTTTTAACATCTATCGACCAATTTCCAGATTTTTTAATTGGCGTTGCTTCAGAACGTAAAAATGGATTCAACGATTGAGTATTAAATTCTTTTTTATCTAAAATAGCCTTCACAAAACTGATATAAGACTCTGTAACACCCAGCTCAAGAAAGGAACGACAGCCTTGATCATAAAGGGTGTTAATTTGCTTGTGAAAATAGACCGGAGTGGTCAGCTCATGACAGATCAAATCTGTTAGTTCCTCAAAGGTCAGTAAATAACCTTTAGGATATATTTTTTGATTCACTGAAGACATCATCGGAATTTGAAATGGTTTTAGTTCGATTTTCTGATTTTGCATCCACGCACGAACACTATTTGATACGGACTGCATTAATGGACTATGATAGGGTCTAACCACACCTTTCAATTCTCGAGAAGCGACCCGTTTTGTTTTTAAAAATGAGGTCAATGCTTTTAGATCTTCTAATTTCAAGGACACAACAGTTTGTTGTGGTGAATTTTCATTAGCAATATGAAATGGCACTGGGCAATCTAACTGACGGAACTCATTGGCATCAATAGCAACCGCAAGCATGCAACCAGAGACATGATTGGCATCACCAATGAGCTCACGATGATAATTAATATTTATCATCGATTCTAAATCAATGACCCCAGCACAAACCAAGGCAGAACATTCTCCCAAACTGTGTCCTGATAAAAAATGCGGGGCCTTATGTTTATCGACATAAGATTCAAACAAACCAACTGACATTGTAATCAAAGCCATGCCTCGCAAAGCAGCCATTTCTGTTTCCAGGATTTTTTCAGGCTGATAAAAATACCAACTGACTTTACTCACCTTGTTTTTTTCTGAAAACAAATCCATTTCCTGCAGTCGTTTTACACACAAAGGCAAACGCTTCAGTTCGGCTTTAAATATTCCTGGATACAAACTCCCATTACCTGGGAACAAACAAGCCACCTTAGAATAATCAATTCCTGTGTATGGTATTAAATCAATATTAAAATTTTCTTTATAGAATGATGATTGAGTTAATAATTCCATCCTATTGAACCTCAATTACTGATTGAACTGCTAACATATTTTCCTTAGCAAAGTCTTCTGAGCAAATTGCATAAGCCGTTACTGATTCTCGAACAACCCGACACTGATCAGGCTGAACCTGTTCATTGACGCCTAATAAAATATAAAATGAAGCTGCTCCCAATGAAATTTCAGAAGCAATCAACTCGAAAGCAGCTGCGACTGAAGCCTGGTTGCAATCAATATTTAAATTTTTGCCATGAAAATTAAAAGCATTACTCAATCGACCAGCAATTACGTTGTTTAAAATACCAGGTGCGGAATCTTCTGCTGCAGGTACATAATCTTCTTTCATTGCAAACAATCGCTGCGATAAAAGTTTTAATGTTTCACTCTTATCAACATCTGCTTCTTTTGCAGCACCTTGCAATATCATACCCATTGTATCAATCGAAATACGATAAATAATGTCGTCTAATACATCCAAGCCCAGCGAGCTTGCCGAAAATACACGGACTTCATCAGCTTGCGACTGAGTCAGCTTGATTCCTAAATCATGAAACAACAATTGCTCACAAGCTCGGACAGCCAACAATTGAGCCTTGTCAATATAACGTATACTTTTGGGCGGAAGCTTGTAAAAAGCAGACTTGCCAGTAAACCATTGCGGATCAAATTCTGAAAAAGACAAAGTTCTTTGGCCCAGCAAAACAGCTTTGTTTATATTCTCGATTTTATTTTTCTCGTTATGCTTTTCTATTTTATCTTGAGTTTGAATTGAATCCGCAGAATCTAAAATCAAATGATTTGGTAAAACTTGAGATTTATGATCAATAACAACATGGAAATTGGTACCACCAAAACCAAATGAGGAAACACCACAACGAAAGGAATTATCACCCTCTGACAATTTAATTTCTTTTTTGTTAATAAATAAGTCAGCATTATTTGGAAATACACTTTCTTCGATATAAGCCGAAGCCGGCAACAATCCATGCTCCATTGACAGCATACACTTTAACAAACCTGCGGCCCCAGCAGTCGCTTTGGTGTGACCAATCAACGATTTGACAGATCCGACTGGAATTTTAAAACCTTTAAAAAAATTTTCGCTGGCTTGTGCCTCTGTTAAATCACCAATCTTTGTTCCTGTGCCATGCAATTCTAAATAATCCACTCGTTTTGATGGTAAGGACTCATAAGCTCGTTTCAATGCAAACAGTTGCCCCTCACTGCTTGGTTGAAATAAACTGGTTACTCGACCATCACTGGAGCTTCCGATGGATTTAATAATACCATGAATTTTATTTCCATCTCGAAGAGCATCACCTAATCGCTGCAAACAAAATGCAACAGCCCCCTCGCCTTGTGAAATTCCGTCAGAGCGTTTATCAAATGGCAAACCCTTTTCAACAGCCAACGCCCCAACTTTGCTAAACAAAACGAAAGCACCTTGACCCAAATTGCTCTCGATACCGCCAGCTATCACCAAATCTAATTTTTTTGTTTTTAACAAACAGATTGCCGCATCAAGGCTCGCCATCGCCGAGGCACATGCCGCATCTACCAAATAACTGCGACCGCTTATTTGAAATCTTTTTTTCAATTTAGCCAAAACTGAACCTGGCAACATATCATCGATATTCATTGGTACTTCTTTAAAAAAAGCTTCACAATGACTCATCATCAAACGATCGATCTGCGAGTAATCAACCCCAACGTATTGGGCTTTCAATTTGTCTTTGACCTGTTGTAAATGGCTGCGGAATCGAATGATAAAATAATTTTCGTCAGGATTCATCGCGCCGAAAACAATACCTGTTTTTTCCGACCGAGCCGGAACCTTAATTTGTGCTAACGCTTGCTCGACAGCAGAGAAAGCCATCAAATCTAATTTTGAAGCATGCGCTAAAGGTGAATATATTTCTTTTAACTGATCAAACTCATCTTGCGAAATCTCGGCACCAAAATGCGAATAGGATTTATCATCGAGCTCACGATAAGGGCTAAAATTAATGTCTTTGTCCCACCTTGTTTGCGAAATCGAGCGAATAGAATTGTGATTATTTATCAAATTTTGCCAAAATGAATCTACATTTTTAGCATCAGGCAAACAACAACCCAAAGAAACAATAGCACAATCATCGAATTTCCAGTCATCCAATTTATTACGATCCGGCCTTGCATCCATAAAGCCACCTTCAAATTTAGTGATAAAATATATTATATTTCAAAATTCAACACAGCTAATGCTTCATACAATTATTAAGGAGGCCATAATCAAGTTTAGTCAAAACGGATCTTTTAATTTGTATTTTGTGAAGCCCTCCTCGAATTGGCTTTTGGCCAGTCCTTCGTCGGACTTCACAAAATAAAATCAAAATCTCTCGTTTCTTGGTAAACTTAATTATGGCCTCCTTAATAAGTTTTATTTTTTTGCAAACGAAACCAAATCATTTTATTGCTAATAGCTAAAAAGCCAACCAAAAAACAATATGTTAAAAACATAATAAAAAATGGATAAACCCAAAGCAATGCTGGACTTGGCCAAAGTTTTACGGCACCAGGCATCAACTTAAAAACCAGTAAAAAATGAAATAGGTAAACAAACAGTATTCCGTCAGAAAAATCTCTGACAACCAAGCAGAATATCTTGAATCGACGAAATATCTTTTCGCATGATATATACAAAAAAATCAAAGCAAAACAAAGTTCTGCCAGCAACCAAGTGTTGGGCTTAAAATAGCTGGAACCAAAAAAATCAAAGCCAGAAAATAATTTCTGATAAACCTGCAATTGAAAAAATATGAAATAGAAAAACAATCCACCACAACAGAGCAACAGCCCCCATGATATAAATGACGAAGACAATATTTTATGTTGATAATGTCGCAAAACAAATCCCAAAGCCACCAAAACAAACCACGGAAATAAAGGCCAAATATGTCCACCAACTTGTCCCATTTGAATAAATATAGACAAGGGCAAATTCCAAATTGTCGAGAAAAAGTAAGGATGCACCGGCAAAAGCACACAGAACTGCGTCCATAGATAAAACGCAATAAAAGCAAAACCTACTCCGACAACACCCCTCCGCAACTGATGACCGCGCGAGATATTAATTACAAACTTTAAATATACTCCAATTAAAAACACAGCAAATACAATAGCCAAACTCCAATACAAAACTGGAGTAATAATGTAATCAGGTCTGTATTCGAATATAAATATCGAACGAAAAATATGAAAATATATTTGTGGATCAAAAATTGACAACAACAACGTCAGCAGAATGACCAATATCAGTCTAGATACAGAAAAGTATTGTAAAAAAAGAGCCAACAGAAAAAAACAGAGACCCATAAAATGCAAAACATCCCATTTAAAAGCATTGGAATAACTAAAGGTGATCGCCGTCTTCAAACTGTCTAAAAAGCCCAATAACAAAATACTTTGAATAAGCTTATGCATAGGAAAACTGCGAATCTTTCCATGATAAAAATACTTTTCAAGAGAGTCGCGAAAAACAATTCCCGCAATGGCTGGCAACATCATTGAACCAAAACCCATAAAATAAAAAAAACGGCCATACAATGAAAGTTCAGGAATCTGAAAAATATGAGGATAAAAGCGATGTAAAAAGAAAAAACAATGGCAAGTAACCATTGCCATAATCCCTAAAAATTTCATAACCTCAATTGCATTTAATGGCTGCAATGAATCTTGTTTTTCAAGATTTTCAATTCTACCCATCAAGCTAATTTCTTATTTTTATGCAACATTAATTTTAGTCCAAAATAACCCAGCATAAACATCAACACAGAAATTAAACCGACGGTAAAATACTCTTGAAAAGACACAGTTTTATTTTTTAGTTTTATCAGTTGATCCATAGACGGATCCCGTAAAAATGAATATTTATCTTGAGACAACCCCATCTTTTCAGCATATGCTTGCATAATTTTTTTAGGTGTTATTAAAAACTTTTTTCGAGTTTCCTCATATTTACCATTTTGTTTTTCCCAGGCCTCAAGCGCCGGCTCCATCTCTGAACTCAATTGCAAATTTTCAATTGAAACGCCATCTAGGTGCAGATGCAAACGTCGAACGCGATCACGTTTTTCCTTTTCACTCAAAGCTGCTATATTTTGATAAACTCCATCAATCAAACCGACAGGATATTCTTTGACCACATCAATTGAAAACATGTTTCGAGTAAAATACATATTCATTGAAAAATACATTGCAGCATAAGTGTTTAGAATGACCACCATCTGCCCAGAGGTAAAACGCTCAATCTCTTGATCCGTAAAACGATACATTTTAAAAAAACCTAAATCCAGCTCACGCTCTGAGGTTGAATTCACATCAGACTTAACCTCTTGCGCCTGCGCAATCGACAAAAACAAGCCCGAGAATACAAATAACAATAACACTGAGTAAAAATATTTTTTAACCTTATTCACGAAATCCCCCTCGACATCGAACAAAAAATAAAAAAAATAACTTAAATAATTCATTTAAAATTAATTATTACAAATTTCTAACAATCCACCAAAGCTCTCCCATTATATTAGAAATTAGTATGTTGATAAAAACTATATAAAAAATATTATTATCAACATGTTTAACTGCCTTCTGGAGCCTGCTCTAATTGTTCTTCTTATTATTAAAAAGGTATTCAGAGCATGCAAGTCTTTACATGAATGATAAAGTTAATTATTCTTAAAACCAGTGGACACTGAATACCTATCTTTTTCAAATAGCACAACCTGCCGCGCCGTTTCCATCCATCCTCACGAAGCAATAGAAATCGTAGAACAGTCAAGCCTGTTAACCCTATCTAATGACGAACAATCATATTGCGGCAAAGAGATCGATTCCATTTTGTATAAACTTAGATTGCAGACCTGCCTTGCACTGCGAGAAATACTGAACCTACCAAATGCCCCAATTAACAAAATGCCGAACGGAAAGCCCTACCTAAGCAATCGTAGCGAAAGCCTTACCATAGCCCACAAAGATCATATGATCTTCGTCTGCGTACACAATCAAGGATTACCAATTGGAGCCGACGTCGAAGACGAAAACCAAGTTCGAAACTGGGAACCATTTCAAGGACGTTTTTTCAACCATCAAGACTGGCTTTTGTCTTTACGCATGTCGCAACTATTGTCTTTAGAAAAAAACACCGCCATGCTGATTTTATTCACTGCCAAAGAAGCCCTGCTCAAATGCACAGAACTTGAAATTGATGCTCTGAAAATGATTTTCAATTTAGAAATTGAAACTTCATCAGCACAAAATATTTTTTTAACCGCCAATCCTGAATGGCGAAACAGCATTAAACAGTTTTCAATCGAAATAAAAAGACAGAACAATTGCATCTTTGCAGTTTGCATTGAATCGAATAGCATCGAATTGAATGAATTCGAATGACAAAACTAAAATAATTCAAAACCAACTGACTCCAATATAAACTATTTAGAAAAATTGAAGTCATCGTAGCTTTTGGTTTAAAATCTACCTATCCAGAAAGATTTAGAACTATTAATCACGAAATTTCATTTGACCCAACTAAAGAAGTTTTGCAAATTACCTTACCAGATGGTCAATTTCGAACCATCGAAAATCGTGGCGTGACTTTAGAAAAAGGTGTTATAAAATTTCAGTGATTATGCACAAGCCAAACATACTTTTTCTTTGCGTAGCAAACTCTGCCCGAAGCCAATTAGCCGAGGGTTTAGCCAAATCAATTTTGGCTGATCAGGCTGTCATTAAAAGTGCTGGCTCTGAGCCCTCAGGCATTGTCCAGCCGTGGGCTATCCAAACACTCAAGGAAGACAATATTGATATTTCAAAAAACAAATCAAAATCCATAGATCAACTGCCACATGAATTTTTAGAAAATCTTGATTACATAATCACCCTATGCGCCGAAGAAATCTGCCCAATCCTTGCAACAAAAGCAAAACGTCTACACTGGCCAATACAAGATCCAGCCTCAGCACCAAAAGAAAAAAAATCCGCAGAGTTTTCTCGCGCAAAACAAGAAATCCGTTCACGCATTGAAGAGTTCGCAAAGATCTTTTGAATCCATTTCGAATTACTTTAAGTCGACCGCTCAGCCAAGTATTGCTTCTTTAGTTCTACCATATATGATTGGGGTTATATTGGATGATTTAGCACAACCACCAAGCTACAGCTCCCAAAACCATTTAGCTGTATTAGATGCTCTATTAACAAAGTTAAACAACAACGCAATCCCCGCCAATCTCAATACAATACTGACAGAATTTCCAAGCAGCTTTCAAAATATAATAAATTTATCAAGAACACCTAACATTGCTTATGATCCAGAGAAAATTCAGCAAAATATAAA
>CAZMVK010000111.1:0-12231 GCA_964569545.1 uncultured Bdellovibrio sp. | reverse complement strand
ACCATAATAGGGGGCCCAGCGTTTATCAAAGTCTCCTCTGCGTCATAGAGAGCCATAGAATTCATTGCAAGGCTTGAACCACTAGGCGTTTTGTTTTGAGACGGGTACGAATTGCCCGGCAATTCGTGTTACCGAAAAAACAATTTCAGTTGTTTCCACGTGACTCAAAATGAAACGAAAGAAAAATACGAAAAAAAGAGATGTCATTTTTAATTGGTCAGCTGCCCAAGTGTTAGCGAACCAAAACAAGAACGCTTCAAAATGTACTCATTACTGCCGCGCAAACAACTGTAATCACAACACTATTCTTATCGTGCCAAGCTGATCCATGGCACCCTGTTTGCTATATATACTTGTATAAAGATTGCGAAAGCAACTGGAGGCCTTATGAAGTCATTAGCACTAAACTTAAAACCACAAGGTAATGTATATAAAATCAGTTTATTGGTTTTAATGGCTCTATGGCTGACCGCTTGCGCTGGCAACAAAGGCAATGGTGGCGATGTCACCAGCGAAGAAGCACCAACAACAGAAGCAACTCCGACTAGCTATGCCTTATGCTCTGGCGACGTTGCAGGACTTGCTGATATGAATATCAATGTTGAACAATACGTCGATGCTTACAATTCACCACGTACTGATTTGTTACGTTTACGATTCAAAGTTGCACCAGCAGCTTGGATGAACAACAATTGGGATTTGCAAATTTACCGTTGGGCAGCATCACCAGATGGCAGCCCGTCGATTGACAGCAGTCCTTTGTATTATCAATTTGAGAAAAAATCAGGAGCTGGTTTTTCTTTGATTCACCCAAGCTCATATAAATACAATATTTTTAATTGGACTGAGGTCACAGGAATGGCTACTTATGCAGGTCTTAAATCAGGAACACCGCAAGAATTTTTCAACGCTGTGAACTTGGTGGTGAACGTCAATGATACAACGAATACATACCAAGTTTTGCGAGTAGTACTTCGTCAAGGTGGCACCGTGGCTCGCCAAGTAGACTTGTTGATCCCAAGCTTTGAAGCGGATCCAGCACGCTATAAAGAGAACACTCGCCATCCTGAATTGCTACAGAATTTGCACCCATTAAAAAGTTATATGGGACAGACCTGGACTCAAGCCAATTATTTACAGTTTAGTCAAAACTTTTGTTTCTAATCTGCCGATCAAGTAAATGTGTAATTAAAGATCTCTAACTGCGGAGTTTGTATGAAAATGAGACAAGTAATTTCAACTGCTATCTGCCTTGCACTGATTCCAGCATTTAGCTTCGCAGAGGAAACATCAGAGAAAAAAGATGAATTAATTTTAACCCCTGATAGTGTCAAAAGAATTCGCTCTTTTATCAATAAACGACAATCTGGATTAACTATTGATAATAGCTCTGATACCGGCGTGAATTATTTTATCAAAATATGTTCTATAAAAGAAGATGACATTAAAAACATCAGCAAAAGTAATAAAAATGAATGGAATAAAAAAGTTTCTGACGACTTGCTAGCCGAACTTGATTTGCAACACACACCAACCTCAGAGATCAGTAAAAACTGGAATTCTTCTTTATGCAAAGACGTTCGTGAGCAGTTAAAACAAGTTCAACTTTCACAAACCTCACAGCAAAGAATTGATGCACTCACCAGCCAAAACAAACAATGCATCATCAGTGATGGCGACCTAGATATTATTTTAAAAAAAAATAAATCAGCTAGCGAAAAAGAACGCGAAGATAAAATGAAAAAATATGGTTTGATTAACGAAAAAGGTCAGCAAACTTTTTCTTCACCTGTTGAAATTTCAAACAATTGGCATTCAAGAAAATGCGCAAGTGTGCGCAAAGAAATTGCTGCAGAACGAACTAAATTAACAGCGGCAACAACGATCATTGATGCTCTTGGTAACTTTTCTCAATTCAGTCGCAAGACTTCAAAATACCCAGGCATTGAGAGCTCGTCTCCTCATCAATCCAGCGCCGGCATCTTAAGCGCCACACAAGATCAATACGAACGATTGATGCCAGACAATACTCCGGGTGACACTAAAAAAGAAAATTCTTCGGATGGAACTGAAAAAGGCAGCAAGTGACCGTCCCCCTATTCAGGCAGGCACTCTTACTTAGTAAGCCATCACTAAACAATTATTAATGACTGGATTCTTGACTCACCTCATCGGCTTGGAGATTTTCTCCATGTCGATAACGATCCACCAATTGCTCATCATTGGTTGGAAATGAAAACAGCAATGAATGCATTTGACTGCCTGGATCTTCTTGCGCGATGGCGATGTATTTCAAATCCTTGATCAAATGATCTGGAAAATCTCGAATAAAAGTCACCAAAGTATTTCCATCCATATCGTTGTTGCGCCAAATCTCATCCGCTTTTTCTATTGTTTCTTCACGGCACTCTTCACCCAAAATTTTAAACTGATCAAATGCAACATCATTCTCAGCACGCACCTTGAGCATAGAAATAAACAACCCCACAGACATCGGATCCCCTTCACTGAGCGAATCGCCATCGATGGCGCCAAAACCAACCTCTTCAAAGGCACGATCGTAGATCAAATCGCCACGTCGAAAACGAGCCACCATATCTAAATCACGAGTCACGAAATGTAGGAAAATAAACGTTGGTTCATCTTCAGTAGAAACATACGCCACGACAACGTGGAAGCCATTGTATTCTTCAACCGGACGAATAAAATGAAAGATAGGAAACTGGCTAAATGTTTTATCATCATACCAAATCTCGGCCGGTTCATCGAGAGTGAGATCCAATATCTCTGCCAAAGTCTCAACCTCAGCATCTGGGATATCATCAGCTTTTACATTGTCATGATATTCTTTTTCTAAGGACTCAACTTGAGGATGAAAATGCTCATACAACTCAGCTTCTGAATTAAAAACAAGACCTGCATCTTTATCAATAATAATTTCTGGTTGAGTACGTTTAATTTTAACGCCCTTTGCTTTCATCTTGCGATTTTTTTTAACTGGAATTTTTGAAGGTGAAATAAAAGCCTCCTGCTTGTCATGAAGAATAACATTAAGATGATGAGCCTTGTCAATTTGCATAATATTTGATTGCAAGTTGCCATCTTTTTACTGACCATTATGTAAGGAGCCTATCTGAAAACTTGTTCAGTCGAGGCGCGAGAGAAGTGAGCGCGGAGGCGTCCTCCTTGGACGTCGCACAAGCGATCTGACCGAGCAACGATGGATCAACGAGTTTTCAGATAGGCTCTAGGTATTAACACTTGCAAGGAGGCGTGAGTGTCAGGAAATGGGCCAAATAATTACAAGGATCGTAAAACCAACCTAGCTCCCTCGACAAAGACCGCTGACAGTGAAACAAAACAGGACCACCAACAACTGGCTGAGCAAAGCTTACAGAGAATGGAATCTTTGCTTTCACAGTCTGCGATGGGAATCCACATTTTGTTCGATAATCACGCAATTGCTGGGGTCATGAGCAAAAACAAGGACGATAAAGATTTTTTCGATTTAGATAAAATGCAGATCGTTCAAAATATCATGACAACTTTGGTGGCAAAGAAAAACTATATCGAAAAAGTAGCTTACCTGCATGAACTCGACGCCCAGTCTTATGAAATGCTTGTCAGAACTTATTTTCATATCGTAGAAAACACAGTCCGCGCCAGCCACAAATTTCAGCATTAAATTGAGATCGATGCAAACAACAGGTCCTGATCAGTAAACGCAGAATATAAATGTTTAGTGTTTAGGGGGTGCGCACCCTATTGCTGGACCTATTCACATCAATTGACAATCGACTAATAATCGACTAATAATTGGCTAATGTTCAAATACGCCGTTACCCCAAAATTACTTTCGATTATCAAACAGGTGTATTTAGCCGCCGATCGCATTGAACGGTCAAAACTCTCTCAAGTTGTGCTTTTTGAGCTTGAAGACATAGCCCTTGAGCAATCAAGCTATTCTTCAACAAGCATTGAAGGCAACCCATTGCCACTCACCGAAGTTCGTAAAATATTAAAAAAAAGACCAAACGTCATCAGAGATACAGAACGCGAAGTCATCCAGTACAATGATACTCTCATTTGGCTTAACGAACAAATTGCTCAAAATAGTAAATTAAAATTTAATGAGGCACTGATTTTTAAGATTCATACTTCTTTAATGCAGAAATTGTTACCAAAAATAAAAATGGGAATTTTTCGCAAAGAACCCGTATTAGTCAACGATCCTAAGCTTCGAAAACCCATTTTCTGGCCACCCGATCACAAAGATGTAAACAAATTGATTTCAGAGTTGATTGTTTTTTTACAAACCGAGAAACTAAATCTGGATCCATTGATATTGGCAGGTATTTTTCATAAACAATTTGTACTCATCCACCCTTTTATTGATGGCAATGGTCGCACCGTTAGATTAGCCACAAAAACTTTGTTAGCAGAGCTTGGACTCAATACTTTTAGGCTTTTTTCTTTTGAAACTTTTTATAACAAAAACGTCAGCAAGTATTTTCAATACGTTGGCGAACGCGGTGATTTTTATGATCTTTATGGAAATGCGAATTTCACACCTTGGCTGGAATATTTTTGCGAAGGAGTTCTAGACGAACTTTTACGAGTAGAGAAATCGATGCAACAAGCTACAGCAATAGATCCCAAACAAAAATTAAATAAAGATCAGGAACAAATAATCCATCACATAACTGAACATGGTTTCATAAAAGATTCTGACTATGCCATGATCAGTAGCAGATCAAAAGCAGCACGAACATTGGATTTTAAAAAACTCATCCAATTACATCTGATTGAAAGACACGAAAAAGGTCCAGCTACTTATTATAAATTAAAAAAATAACAAACATCGATCAGTCTAGATTCTGTCCACAACTGATCACCCTACATCCATAATACATGTAATAACAGTACTGGTCTAGATTGAAATCCGATTGCACCTTAAGGACATCCACACTTATTCCGAAAAGAGACTCATAAGAGGTCTCCAGTTGAATAAGCTGATTTACATTTTATTCTTAATAGGCATTTCAACAAAAGCTCGGGCCGAATATCGTGTTTTTCAATTGCAAGTCACTGGACCAGACGGCGTTGTCAGCAAAACATTTCCAAGCACCCTGGACCCAGAACAATATCGTCGATATCACCCTCTACCTCTGGAGATGAAATTATCTTATCAAGAAACCTGGATGTGCAAAGGCAATACTCAGGATTTCAAAGCATTGTGCACAAATCCAAAACCTCCACCTACAGAGGAAACAAACACAGCAACCCCTGCGGAACAAACGCCACCTTCACCAATTGAAAAAACAGCTACCAATCCACCCTAAATCCACCGCATAAAAACACCGCCGAGATCTACCTTAGACCCTTATTAAAATTAGCATTAAAGTCTTAACCAGACCTCAGCCCACAACTCCCACAACCTTCAGTCTAGTTTGCATTGCCGAGCAACGGCTCTCTCTGTGCAAGATGTTTCAATATGTTACAATTTAGAAATGGCAACAGAAGTTACAGCTATCAAACGAGCACAAGCAGAAGATCTAACTGATATTCAGAAAGAGTATCAAAAGAAACGTCGTCAAGTTGTTCAGTCACAAGAACAAGATATTTCCAATATCCAAGAAACTTACAAAAAGAAAAAAGATGATGTCGTTGAAAACAATGAAGCCGTCATCAATCATATCCGTACAGATTCCAAAAAAGCATTAGAAGCAGCCAAAGAAGAAAAAGCTAATAAACTTGAAAACTTTCAAGATCAAACTCACCGCGAATTACAAAGTTATAAAAAATATGCGGACTCTAATCGCAAGGCACTGGATTCGCAAGTTCAAGACCAATCTCAGTCTGTCGATCAAAGATTAAAAGGACTCAATGAAAAAGAGCGAGTCGTTGCAGAAAAAATTCGACAGAGCGGAACACAAGAACAAAGAAAACTGGAAGATAACATCCGCGAAACCCAAAAAGAAGCACAAGAAAAAGTCAGCGGCATTTATCAAAAGGTGAATACTGAAAAAAAGGTATTACAAGAAAAACAAAATAAAGAGCTCAGCGAGATTGAAGGCAAATTTCAAAACACCATCAAACAAGAAAGCAACAAACACCACGAAACTTTAGAAAAACAGCGAACGATTTCAAAAACCAATATGCAAGAAGTCGAAAATCGCAACATGACACAGGCCCAAAAAGAAAGACAACGTGGCGATCAACAAGTTGGCGAAATTAAAAATAAATACAAGCAAGAGACCGAACGTCAATTAAAAAACGGCGAAGAAAAAATTGTTAAACTAAAAACACGAAACACCAATGAGCTTGCAACGCAAAATAATAAATTCAAATCCGAAACCAATAAATTGCATAAAGAATATGGCCAACAGGTTGAACAAATCCACCACGAAGGTGAGCAAAAAATTGGTGAGCAAAAAATCGATTTTGCTAAAAAAATAAATCAGCAAGAAGAAAGTTTTAAATTCGAATTAGATAAAGATAAAAAACAATATGACAGTCAAGCCATTCAGATGCATGACAATTATCAAAAGACATTTGAAAAGAACAATCAATTTTACAGTGACAATTTAAAGCGACAAAACGATCAGTTTCAAGACAACTATCGCCATACAGTGGGCTCACAAAAAGAATCCTTGAACGTACAAAAAGAAATGTTTATTCGTGAGCTCAATGAGATGAAACAAAAACAGCTTGTCGACGTTCATGATATCAAACAACACGAAGAAGATTCCTTTTATCGCGTGAAAAACAACGGCAGCAAGCTGAGCGAAACCGGTAAGATGTATGTGCTGAGAACATATCTGCCCGAGGCCGAAAAAGATAATATCAATGTCCGCATCAAAGGCGATAAAGCCACCGTTTCAGGAAAAAGAACTTTTGCCGATGAACTTGAAAAAGATGGCAAAAAAGTCTCCACCAATTCTTATCAAACTTTCCGCGAAGAATTCCACCTGTCCCAGCCTGTTGCTCCCACAGCGATCTTTCAACAAAGAGATGGTGATTACCTAGACGTTATCATTCCCAAAATTGGCTTTATGGATAAAAAAGCCTAAGCCCTGAATCCTGAAACGCATCTTGCTTATACTCAAATCTAGCATCTTTACCAAATCTTCGTCTCATTCCGTAACTATCTTTAGAATTTATTGATTTTGAGTATATACCGGTATATACTCAAAATATGTTTCTTATTAAAATTATCGAACAATGTGAAAAACATAAAATTCAGTACGCATTGGTTGGCGGATATGCTTTGGCGCTGCACGGGGCTGTTCGCGCCACAGCTGATGTCGATCTGGTTTTAAAGCTGGATAAAATTCAGTTTTCGAAATTTGCTGATGCCATGAATGAACTTGGTCTTTCTTCAAGATTACCCCTGGTTCCAGAGCAAATTATAGAGTTCCGCCAAGAGTATATTGAAAAACGAAACCTTATCGCGTGGTCTTTTATTAACTTAAAAAACCCCTTAGAAATTGTTGATGTGATTATCACAGAAGATCTTAAGACGATGAAAACCATTAAAATTCACTTAGGCAAACACCTTGTACGCGTAGCCTCTGTGGAAGATTTGATACGAATGAAAAAAACGTCTGGACGCCCGCAAGATTTGGTCGACATCGAAAGGCTTAAACAAATATATGAAAAATCAAAAAAATAGCTCTCGCCCGAATGCTAAATCCAAAGTTAAATCGAAAAAACCTACGGCCAATGAAAATCTTATGGCCGTTCAATTTATTGAAGACATGCAAAAATTAAGCAACCAAGTCAGCGATAAAAGCAAACTGATCAGCATAAAGATACCAGAAAATTTATTACGTTCATTCAAATTTGAATGTGAAGCCAAAAACATACCTTATCAAACTCAAATTAAAAAAATAATGTGGGAATGGCTCGAAGCCAATCATAAAACCCACCAGCCTAAGCGCTAATCCATACATTAATCTTCTATAACTGAAGATTGTTTATATTTCTGCGATAATAAAATTTCGCTGATTGGCACTGCCAACTCGATACCTGATTGACGCAATCGATGTATAGTTTTGGTGATAATCTGATCCCCGACTCGGTAATGAATGCCATAATCATCCAATGAGAAAAAGATTTTCACAGTCATCCAGGATTCGTTTGTTTCAGTCACCAGCACTCGCGGTGGGGGATCCTTCAGCACATGCTCAGTATCAGCAGCCACCTCTAATAAAATCTGTCTGACGGCATCAATAGGAGCCGAGAATGGCAAACGAAATCCACGATTGCATCTAGCTGGACGGTAAGAGTTGGAAAAAACCACGATTTCACTTTGCGCTACGACTTTGTTTGGAATCACAATCAATTCGTCAGAAAAACCAATCAACAAGGTCGAACGCCAATTGATTTCTTGAATCTGACCAACCCATTTTTGTGCGCCGTGATGGACTTCGATCCAATCACCAATGCTAAATGGCTTTTCAAATTGCAAACTGAGACCAGAAAATAAATGCCCCAAGGTATCCTGCAAGGCCAAACCCAAAATAACGGTAAACACCGCCGAAGTGGCAAGCAATGGCGCGATTTTAAATCCAAATACATAAGAAAAAATAAAACAGACCACTATGGTTGCAAAAATCAACGTAAACATATTTGCAACCAAACGAGGAACACCTTTTTTTAAATTATTAAAAAACAAATACAGATACAAATAAATTTGCGCCAATTGAATAATCAGCAGAGCTTCAAAAAACAAGGCAAACAAGGCACAATAGGCAGCGATTACTGGCCAGGATTCAACTCCCCTACAGACCTCAAAAGAGAAATACAAAATAACTGTCGTGACCGAAAAACCAATAAATCGCAAAAATCTACGCTGCTGATCCAAATGCCTTTGTGTCGAAATATCTCGAAGAAAAATTTTGTAAAACAACCAGCCGAAAAAGCCAAGACCTGTAAATAGAAAAAAAAGATCGGTCTCTAAAAATACCAATACTCGATCTAACGGAATCCAATTCACAGAACCCCCTCAAACAAATTCAAATGCCAACGCTGTGAAAGCTCTTTAAATACCAAGGATCCTCTGACGCTGTGACCGTATTCATCTAATAAGGGCGAGGTCACCGCAATACCCATCACTCCAGGAATAACGCCAATGATACCACCACTGACACCACTTTTTGCAGGGATGCCAACCGTATACGCCCACTCGCCAGATGAATCATACATAACACAGGTAAACATCAGGCTGAGCAAATCTTTGATATATTCAGAGCTAAAAGCTTTGACGTGAGTCTGTGGATTGACACCTTTGTTAGCCAAGGTCGCAGCCATTGCCGCCATATCTTGAGTGTTCATCAAAATCGAACACTGTTGAAAATAAAGATCCAAGGTCTCTTCGATATCCTGATCAATTTTGCCAAAATGTTTAAGCAAATAAGCAATGGCTCGGTTGCGATCGGCAGTGCTTCGTTCTGATTTAAAAACAGACTCATCCATTGTTACTGGGCGACCACAAAATTGCGAAAACATCTCTAAAATGCGTTGAAATTTGTGAGAAGAGTTCTCACCCGCAATCAATCCCGAAACCGCAATCGCCCCCGAGTTGACCATGGGATTGTAAGGACGATGAGAAATTTCTTCGAGTTCGATAATAGAATTAAAGGCCTCACCCGTTGGCTCAACACCTACATAACGACGCATTTTTTCTCGCCCAATATCTTCTAGCGCTAAACCGTAAACAAAAGGCTTAGAAATCGACTGCAGAGTTAACAAATGATCTGCGGCACCAACGGAATATTTTTTTCCGTCAACGGTCATCACTGAAATTGAAAAATGCGCAGGATTTTGTTTGGCAAGTTCTGGGATATAAGAAGCCAGTTGGCCATCGTTAATAGATTCGAATTGCTCAAACAATTGCAGCAAATCACTTTGAATTGAATGTTGAAGAATAGAATTTTGCATGGAAAGATGTCTTTTCTCTATTGGCATAGAGCAGTCTTTTACAACTAAGAGAGCAAGACATCAATCAGGTTTTAGTCCTCGTCGCCCTGTTTCGGCATCGGAAATAGCAGGACACATAACAAATACAAGGGCCAGCCAATAATTGGCAGCGAGAGGCTAAGCAATTCGTTTTTTATCAGTTGATATTTCATTATGACTATCAACTTTAAAACGAGAATCCTGCTGAATACGGTCGTCTCTTTTCAGCCTTCTTGATTGTACCGAATTTAAATCATTCTCACGACATCCCGCATCTCCATAAAATGGAGCGACCTCAAAATAATGGCGATCTGCTATTAAACTGTCTGGATAGCTTTGAACAATACTGTTGTACTCTGAAACTAACGACGCATAATGATGATTAGCTTGAGAAACTTTATTCTCAATTCTCGAAAGATGATTTAAATTTTCAGAACTAATAAATTCAAAATGCGGATCCACCAAAACAATTGACTCTCGAAGATTAGTCACAAGTTCCGACATTTTATTTTCCATCTGAACTCTGCCAACCAATCTTTTTTCAATCTTCAGCTTTTCAACACACTCTAAAATTAGTGAAAATTTGCTATGCTCTTGTGGCCATTTTTTATGCATAATTTCAAGCATACTCACAGCCCATTCTCTACGCAAATGCAGTTGAGATTCAACACTTGCCCAACTATTGAAAACGGCTCTACGCATATTCGACAATCTGTTATATGAATAATAATAATATAAACTTAAAAATGGAAATACACTCATACCGATAACAACGATATATAGATTTATTCCATTCAGGTGTTGTTGCAATAAACGAAACAATAAAACAATCAACCCACTCCACATAAATGTGGTGCCAAAAACCTTGGTAGGAATTTCATGCTTTTCACTTGAAAGAAAAAACTGTCTGCGACCTAATGGTGTAATCAAAAGTGGAACTTCCCCTTTGGCAATTAAGCTTGATTTCCCTTCTGCGACAACTCCAGCACAAGACAAAACACCACTTGCAGGTATAAATGTTAACACATACTTTTCGTTTTCAAATTCATAAACATCCGAAAGCAAAAACTTCTTCATAGCTAAATCTGGGTCAATTTTAATCTTACCAGTGCCATCATCAAGCCAAAACACAGTGCTTTTCTTTTCTAATGAAACAGACACCCATGGAGCTCTAGAGTCTCTCCTGTGAAAATGTTCATATTCATAATACACAGATTCGTAATTAAAATGAGGAGACAGAACTGGCTTCGGAGCATGAACAACACCAGTAACCCAAATGTCATCATCGACTTTTGTTTTTTGTAAATTTACAGACTTATTTCTTCTCAAAATCACATTTGATTTTGCTTGATAACGATAAAATCCAAAAACTATGAGTCCAATTGTGAATAGAAAAAATGAGAGAAAATTCATAACCATCTCCTAAGAAACCACTTTGAAAGTTTTTTGTTCTTGCGCCGCAGAGTTTTTATAAAATGCATCTACCCTAGGATTCATAATTTTGAACCAAAGCGGAGGAATACAAGCAAGCAAAAGCATAGTACCATAACCCGCAGGAAGCTGAGGCGAACTCGCAAAATGCCTCAAAGATTGATACGATCTTGTTGGATGAGCGTGATGATCTGAATGTCTTTGCAATTGATATAAAAAAATATTTGAATTCAAACTATTACTATTCCAAGAATGAATTGGCTTGCAGGCCTCATATTGACCAGAATTTAGTTTTTCTCTCTGTAAACCATAGTGTTCAACATAATTAATTGCCTCGAGCAAAGAGATTCCAAATACTGATTGGATTAACAAAAAAGGTATTATCTTTATACCAAAAAATGCAACAAGACCACCCCATAAAAACAAGGACATCAGCCACGAATGAATCACTTCATTTTGCAAACTGAACTTCGGTAAATTAAGTGCTTTAAGTCTACGATTCTCGAGCGCGATAGCAGACTTTATTCCTCCGAAGATAGAACGTGGTAAAAAAGACCAAAAGTTCTCTCCGTATCTCGACGTAGCTGGATCCTCATGCGTAGCCACTCGTACATGGTGCCCACGATTATGCTCTACAAAAAAATGTCCATAACCAACCGGCGCCAATGTAAGCTTTGCCATCCATTGCGCAACAACTGACTTTTTATGACCCAACTCATGAGCCGTATTGATGGAAACTCCTGACGAAGTTCCAACCGTCAATGAAAGTCCCAAGTACGAAATCCAACTGATCTCTTGACTAGAAATAAAATAAGCAGAAGCAATAAAACCAACAAA
>CAZMVK010000110.1:5752-12360 GCA_964569545.1 uncultured Bdellovibrio sp. | reverse complement strand
AAATCCAGGCGCGGAATCAGAACTTCTAAAGTTATAATAATTTTTTGTATCTAAATCGTTGATGAATATTTGTCCGGCATAATGCGTAAACTGTTCGTTTGTGATTTGTGGATACAGTCTTAGGTAAACGCCTTCGGCGTCTCCTCGCAAGTTGATGTCAGTGGTGTAGACCTTTGGAGTGACGCGGATTTTTTTGTTTTCATATTCCAGTTGGTTTTGTGGATTGAAGATTTGGACGGTTGCCATAAAATTTAAAAAACCGACAAAAGGATGCAGTGGGTTTGTATCGCGAGGAAAAATAATATTTATCTGATATGTAGAATTTCTCGTAGGCGTACAGGTGACCTTGGTCATTGCAAAAGAAGTTTCAAAAAAGAATAGAGAAAAAATCAGTGATGTCGTAGTTAAAATTTTATTCATATAAAACCAATATCAGTAAAATAATAAAATAACTACCATCTTAAATTAGAAAAACAAAAGGCCCCAAATTATTTTGGAGCCTTTTGTTGAATTGAATTGAATTGAATTGAATTTGTTTTGATTTGCAAACTATCAATAATTGTCGGGAGGCCTCTATATTACAACGGGGCAACCAAAAAAGGTTTCGCCCTAATCATAAAACCGTATGAAAATTATTGCAGCTGATAACCATCAGTCAAAGTTTGTAAAAATACTTCTAAGTCTGACATTTCACTGTTTGTCAGTTTCAATTTTCCTAGCTTTTCACGATTTGCGTTGGTTGTGATTTCGGCAACTGGCCAGCAGTTGTTTTTAAGAGCGACATCTTCTGATACCAATTTACTTTTACATTTTGGTTTCACATCGCGACTGCTGTAGAAATCGATCACACCACGTAATGTTTTAAAATAGCCATTGTGCATGTACGGAGATGTAATGGCTATGTTTCTCAAGGTAGGAACTTTGTATAAGCCTCTTTCGCTTGAGCTTTTGGTTGTTTGTTGCAAACCAATGTCTTTGGTGCCATTAAAAATTTCTGGATTGCGTGGCAAACCGATGTTGTCATAAGAAAAATCAGTGAACAAAGGCGCTTCGCCTTTTGAGCCAACAAGGCTGTTATGACAAGCCACACAGTTAGCTTTTTTCGGATCATTATAGATTTTCAATCCACGCAGTTCTTGTTCTGATAACTGAGTCTTACCAGCTAAATAATAATCATACTTGGATGTGAATGGAGCGAAAACCTTGGTGCGTTCAAAGCTTGCAATGGCGTCAGCCACATTGTTGTAGGCTTGATCTGTATTGTCTAACGAGTTTTGGCCATAAACTTTTTTGAAATCTTCTGCATAAGGTCCGCTTGCGATTTTAGAGATGACAGCTTTGGCGTCGGCATTATTCATTTCTGCGGGATTTAAAAATGGACCCTTGGCTTGGTCTTCAAGGCTGCTTGCGCGGCCATCCCAAAATTGTCCGCCCATAAAAATCATTTCATGCTCGCCAGCTTCTTTATATTTAGCAAAGGGCGGGCTAAAATTCATATACATAGCTGATGGCGCATTTCTACCGCCAAAACGGCCAGATACAGCACCTTTAGATGTTGGTAATGAATGTGTTGGATCAGAAAATGCGGCAGAAGGAGTGTGGCAGCTGGCACAAGATTGCGTACCAGTGCTAGACAAGCGTTGATCAAAAAATATTTTTTGCCCTAAAATTTCTTTATCAGAAATATGGCCGGCTTGAGCCTCTTGTTCGAAAACTCTTTTCCAGCCATCGTTTTGAAAGTAATTGTTGCTTGTGCCTTCTGCAATTGCTGCACTAGAGCTCGCGGCAATTCCAAAAATTAAAATTAAATTTTGTGTTGAGATAAATCTTTTCATAATTAATACCCATAACTTTCTATATAACTAGTCATGTAAAACATGCATGAGCAGCTATTAATCTATTTTTTAAAAGGTTTTTTGAAAAAATTAGAAACTGTTTTTCCTGCAGTTTTGGCGTCGCCAGCGATTTGGATTCCAGCAACAGTCACGTATTTTGCCTGACCATCTGGTGTAGAGCCAACAGTGCGTCCTGCAGTAATAAAGACGTTCATATTTTTTCTAACTTTACGAAACAAACCAACGTCGACAACAACAACTTTGTCAGCACCAAGATTTGCAGCTTCGCTTGTTCTGGTTACGTCCATCATCATTGTAGTTTTGCTGTTCAAACGTCTACCAATACCAACGCCAACTGACAATTCAGGAGCTTCTTCTGGAGTACCTTCTTCGTCAATCTCAACACCTAACGGTTTTTCATATTCAGCATTAGCAACGATAGCTATTGCGCCAAATTCTTTTGAAATGATAAGTGGAATTGCAACATGGTCTTTGCTGTATTCAGCTCCCATAGCTGCAGATACTGCAGTTTCATCGTTATTATAAACATTTACTTTAACACCAACGGTTGGTTTGCCGTACGCAGAGCTACGGGTTGGATTGCCATCTTCATCAGTCGATTTATCGATTGAGAACTCTTGAGCAACTGCTAGTTCAGCAGGGCGGCCCAATACAGTGACGCCGTAACCAACTTCTGCTGAACGGGTTAACGTGCTGTCGCCATGACGAATACCTTCGGTGTTCATAGAAAGACTTAATTCAATTTCACCAGCCTCTGGCGCGCCAGCATCATCAAGCGCCATGCCTGCGCCCTCAAAAGGGCCTACAGATTCGTCATCAGCATCTTGCGGTCCAGGTTCAACGACTTTGACAAGAGATGAAGAGAGAGGAGACACAACAAGTTTAGCAATTTTAACCGCACGTGATTTTTTTGAGCTATGTGAACCATGAATCTTGGCGAAGCTTACGCTTGAGCTGATAAAGGCAAGAAATACTAACTGCTAAAAATGTTTTTCAAAGTCATGAGAATCCTCATTTCATGTTCTCAGGGCTTCAAATCGAATCCAAGCTGAGAGGGGTTAAAAGTGAGACACAATGTATCTGAATATGTAAAAAACAATAGTGTTAGAGAAATGGACAGTGGATTTTTCAAAACGCAAATAAAACAAAAAAAACATGAGATATCCCATGCTTCAATTGATTCGAATTAAATTTCAATACAGATCAAATATTAATTTTTATTTATATTTATTGTGACCATCTTTTTTAAGGCTGTTGATTTGATTTAACAACGCTGAGGCGCCATTGTTATCATTTTTCTTAAATGCAGCTGACAATCTTTTTGACAGGTCAGCTTCGGATTGCAACATCGATTTATAATCACTGATAGCAGAATTTTGTTCGGATCCAGGCAGAGAAGCAATAGAGTCGGGAATCATGTTTTGCGCCTCTAGAAAATGAACTACCAATTGATCGGCGTTCTTAGCCGATTCAGCGTTCAAAGATGGATCAGAAACAGCGCTGCCCAAGGTTTTAAATAGGCTGCCAATTTTTTTCATATTTTGTTTTAAGCTAGAGTTTTCTGGATCTTGTGATTGCTCGGCATTGATATCGTAATCATGTGAGTACGCTAGAGCAGTGTTTGACAAGCCAAGTGTTACAAAAACAGTTAACGAAAAAACCACTTTAAAAAATCTATTCATACAACCCCCTCAGATTTTTGCTCTATTGTAAAAACCAGAGTTTGCCACCGTGGCAGTCTTTGTTAGATTGTTAACAATAGGCTTTAGATATTTTCTTTAAGAAATTGTATCAAGTCACCAAAAACCTGTTCACGGTATAGATCATTATATATTTCGTGTTTTCGATCTGGATAAATTATTAGTTTAAAATGATTTGGGTTTTGCTTCTTTGACCAATAAATAATTTTCTGTGAGCTGACGACGGGGTCGTGCTCTGCAATTTGGACGAGAGTTGAAATGGGGCAAATATATTTTTGTGTTAGCATGCTGTTTTCGATAAACCCAAGATAAACACCAGGAGACATTTTTTCATGTCTCAAAACATCTTGTTCGTACTCTGGAATAACGTTTTGATCTCGGGAGAGATCAGAATTTTTAATCTGGTTACCAAGCGTTAAGCGGGGAAATATTTTGCTTGCAAGCAAAGAAGCAAAGTCTTTTATCAAAGGCACATCAACCGATACGTCAAGCAGAGGTCCAGATAAAACCTGTGCTTGAATTTTCCATTGAGGATTGTTTTGTAAACCACGCAATTGTACCAGGCCACCCAGTGAATGAGCTAAAACAAAAACCTTGTGCGAGAAGATTTTAAATTGTTGATCAAGATGGCCAATAAATTGTGAATAATCATCAATATAGTGTGTAAAACTTGGTGCATAACCGCGCTGACCTTCGGAGCGCCCATGGCCACGAAGATCCCAAGCATAAATATCTAAAGATAATGGTTTTAGGGCTTCAACAACTCGTAAATAACTGTCCGAATGTTCTCCATGTCCATGAGTAATAATCAGGCTGCCTTTGGGTTGTTTTGCGTGCCACTTTTGATAATAGAGAAAAATACCGTCAGTTGTTTGCAATTTATATTCAGATATTTGATGCATAGAAAGAGAATCGCAACTTTCTTTTTGATGAGCAATCTTGTAAGCATTTTGATTGTTCTTGGGGAAACAAACCAGCTTTTAGTCCTGCTTTCATCTTGTCAAAATACCAAACCATGGGTAAGAAGCCTGCATGACATTACATCAAATTACTCAGACCCCCGAAGCCTCTCGCGATCAAAGCTGGGAGAATCGTTTTTTCCAAGCTTTGTCGAAAGAAAAAATTAATGTTTTATCCGCAGAGCCACAATCAGGGCCTGATGGTTGGCCGTACTTATTAACAGAAACAAGTGATCAAGCGACAGAAGCAACATCACAAATTATTCATTGGCTGACTGATAAAGGCATTGGTTTGGTCGTCAATCCGATGAAAGAATATCCTGATTATGTTTTTACCTATGGAATGATTTGGTCATTCAAAGAAACTGGATATTTTTTTAAACCACTTGAGAAAGTGCAGGCTGAAACTGCGGCGGCAGGAGCCGTTGAGTTTGATAATATGGAGGTTCAGGCGGGCAATCCAACAGCTGAATATCTTCCGTCTTACGTGCGCAAAGTGTTGCAAGATTTTTTTCGCGATCAGTCTATTTTACGACCAAAAATTTTAATGGTTAGCACTGATGGTGGGCCAAATTATGATTTGGCTTTTTCTTTAGAATCTTTAGGCAATCCACCAGAGTCGGAACATGCAGGAATTGGCGAGGCTATTAGTTGGTTTTTGCCGCCACATTATTCTTTGTTACTTGTAAGCGAGAAAGGTTTGCCACCGTTTTATGAACTGTAAGCTATACGGAATTCCCAACTGCAATACTGTGAAAAAAGCGCGTGATTTTTTAGATAAAAAAAAGATCCAGTATGAATTTTCTGATTTTAAAAAAACGAAACCAACAGTTTCAGAAATTAAAAAATGGAAAGAAGCGTTTGGAGAATTGCCCGTGAACAAACAGGGGCTGACTTATCGTAAATATAAAGAGCAATACGAAGAGCTCACTGCCAATGATAAAATTAAATTTTTATGTGATCAGCCGTCGATGATCAAACGGCCGATTTTGGAAATTGATGGAAATATTTTGGCCTTTGGATTTGATATCACCAAATACGAACAGGCCATCCGCGCCTGATTCGCATAGGTGGTGCATTACTCATCGAATTCTCCTGGTGCCGGAAGCAGGTCGACTAAACACTCACGCCAATATTCCGGGGAGTCTTCGGTGTAATCAATGCCGATCTCGTAGCCGGCTTTTCCTTTTAATTGTGTTCTGGCAATTTTACCTGAAATATCTAAATTCATTTGCGGCAGATGTAACAGCACTTTGGTTCCTATCAGGGAATC
Source organism: uncultured Bdellovibrio sp. (assembly GCA_964569545.1). GTDB lineage: Bacteria > Bdellovibrionota > Bdellovibrionia > Bdellovibrionales > Bdellovibrionaceae > CAZMVK01. The sequence goes on along the minus strand of CAZMVK010000110.1, from coordinate 6,572 downwards.
AATCGAGAGATTTCTTCGCAATGCTATGGGAACAAGATCCTCACGCCGCACCTTTAATAAAAAGCCATTGGACGAGGCTTCAACAACCTCACCATAACGTGCTATTTTTGCCAAGTTTTCTAAGGAAGAAAACGAGGTTACCTCTAATGGAGTGATTTCTCGGCGAGAAGACGACCTACGATTTGCCTGTGCACTCATAATACCTAATCCATTTCTATCAACGTGAGCATATGCTCGGTTATTTGTTGATATCTACTGATCGGAGGAACTAGACCAAAGTTGAGGACTGCCCTGGAAGATTCTTTAAAAAGAATTAAAAGCATTTATAGCGTTTGTGAAAATAAATTTGGATCGTTATGAGACGAATATATCTTGTCAGAATTATTGCCCGATTTAGTCTTTTTCTATGAGCTATTTTTGCCTTGTTTCAAGATGAAACAAGATTTAACAGAGAAAATTTAAATTCTTAAATTTAGTCAGGACAGAATTGTGAGTTTTTATCAGCCCTGAAATCGATCGGGCCATTGTACGGGCTGATCAATCGATATTTGCATCATGCGGTCTAAAGAAATTTTAGCTTTTAAACGCAACTCTTCTGTTAGATTTACTTGTGGACTGAGAGTTTGCAGAGCGCGTTCAATTTTTTCAAGCGAGCTTAATTTCATATATGGACAATCATTGCAAGCGCATCCCGGGTCCGCGACTGGGGCTTGAATCAGTTCAACATCTGGTCGCATTTTTTTCATTTGATGAAAAATTCCAATTTCGGTCGCAACAATAAATTTTTTCGCAGGATTTTTTTGGACCTCTTCAAGAAGGC
>CAZMVK010000110.1:0-5733 GCA_964569545.1 uncultured Bdellovibrio sp. | reverse complement strand
GAGGTTGATCCAGTCACATGGGCCCACATCAAAATACTGTCGTCGCATTCTGGGTGAGCAATAACCACAGCATCGGGATGTTGTTTGATCAGCTTAATAAGCTCTTGTGCTGCAAACAAAACGTGAACCTGGCAGCTGCCTTGCCACATGATCATTTCACGATTTAATTTTTTTGCTAAATAGGCACCAAGATTTTTATCTGGTCCAAAAAGAATGGGGCGGTTTTTCGGAATGGCTTCAACAATTTTTTGTGCATTGCTTGAGGTCACAATCACATCAGAGATAGCTTTGACCTGTGCTGATGAATTTATATATGTCACGGCAATGCCATCTGGATGTTGTTGGCGCCATTTTAAATACTGATCATAGGGAGCTTCGTCCACCAGAGAGCATCCAGCATTTAGATCGGGGACCAAAACAGTTTTGCTTGGATTTAAGATCTTCACACTTTCGGCCATAAAAACAACGCCAGCTAATAAGATGACTTGTTGTTCGCATTGCTGACCAGCTTTTGCTAATTGATAACTGTCACCAACGGCATCTGCAATTTCTTGAATGGCGCCCTCTTGGTAATAGTGAGCCAAAATAGTAGCGTTTTTCTCATTTTTTAGTTTTTGAATGCGAGCAACAATATCCATGAGCCAGTATTTACCGACAATTTATCTTAAGGTCAAACCTCTACAGCGAGGATCCGCCCTTAAGGGTGTTGACGATTGATTTTGAAATGGTGGTTAAGCTTTCCATGACGCCTTTGCCTTCGCTGGCAATAGCTTCAAAATCTGGAGCGTTGAATTTGTTGAGTTGTAAACGCAGTTCTTTAAGTGAAGCTGCTGATGGTAAATCACGTTTGTTGTACTGAAATACCAATGGAATGTCGTTGATATCTAAACCTTGGGCTTCAAGGTTTTTCTCTAAATTTTTTAAAGCTTGAATGTTTTCTTCCATACGTTCGTTTTGCGAGTCGGCAACAAAGATGACTCCGTCTAATCCTTTGATGATCAGTTTACGACTGGCATCATAGATGACTTGGCCAGGGACAGAGTACAAATGAAAACGAGTTTTGTAACCACGAACATCACCAAAATCCAAAGGCAAAAAATCAAAAAATAAAGTTCTTTCAACATCAGTGTTCAAAGCGACAAGTTTGGTTTTTTGATCAGAAGCAGTTTGTTGATACACCCAACGAATGTTTGTGGTTTTGCCACCCAAAGAAGGACCGTAATAAACTATTTTGCAGTGAATTTCTTTGGCGTTATGGTTGATAAATGACATTTATAATTCCACCCGATTTTCCAGCGCGCGACCCATGGTGCGATCGTCGATATAATCAATGTCACTGCCAATCGGTACACCATGAGCGATACGGCTGAGCCTTAGGCCCTTGTTTGCCAATTGTTTAGCAAGATACAAAACGGTGGTGTCACCCTCGAGATCAGCATCAAGAGCCAAAATGATTTCTTTGATGCGAGGACCTTCATCGGCCAGGCCTTTGTGTATTCTTTGAAGCAATTCTGGAATTTTTAAATCCTGTGGGCCAATGCCTTCAAGCGGAGAGATCGTTCCATGCAGAACATGATAACGACCACGAAAAGCACCAGAAGATTCAATACGCATAATGTCTGCGGGCTCTTCAACCACGCAGATCGATTCGTCTTGGCGATGACTGTCTTGACAGAATTTGCATAGCTCTACATCTGTATAATTAAAACATTGTGGACATGTATGAACATCGCTGTGAACACGAAGCAGAGCTTCTGCCAAGCGGTGAGAATACTCGGAAGGATTTCGTAAAACATAATACGCCAACCGTTGGGCTGTTTTGGGCCCAATACCAGGTAAGCGTGAAAGTTCATGCACAAGTTTTTCAAGTGCTTGGATGTGAAGCATATGCGAATTAGTGTATCGACAGTTTCAGATTAGGACAACCCCGGAATGTTTAAACCACCGGTGATTTTTTCCATTTCTTTTGCCGAAGTCTCTTTGGCAACCTTGATCGCCTCATTTGTAGCTAACAAGATTAAATCTTGAGCCATTTCTTTATCACCAGATTTTATAACATCATCGTTGATTTCGATAGATTTCAAAGTGCCGTTACCGAACGCAGTTACTTTGACAGCGCCGCCGCCAGCAGAGCCTTCGTATGTTTTTTCTGCTAACTCATCTTGAAGCTTCTTCATTTTCAATTGCATTTGATTTGCTTGCTTCATCAATTGGGCCATGCCCCCGCCGCCAAAACCTTTCATATTCCCCTCACTTCTGTAAAATGCGTTTCAATTTACTGTTGGCCTTTGATTGATTTAATCTGCCCTTTAAAGGCCATCGTTGCAGATTTCACCATTGGGTGTTCAGCTACTTGCTGAGCCATGGCGTCTTTTTCTTCTTTTTCTTTCTGTTGAGCCACAGATTTTGCCGACGTTCCCGTCGTAGATTCTTTGGCTACTTGAATCTGGAAAGTGTAACCAGAGCCAAAATAGCTTTCAATAAAGCTTTGCAGTTTGACTCGGATAGACGCGTCAGACAGTTGGTCTTTGATAAAACCAAGCTTGCCTGGAATCGCTAAATCTAAGGACTTGTCTTTTTCGCCAAGAAACAAAAGATTTTCTACCTTGGCAGCAAGCAAAGCATCGGCAGAGCGAATGTGTTGGACGAACTCAAGCCAACGATCACGAGGATTCATACTCATTGGATGAACCTTAGGTGCGGCTGTATGGCCAGCGGAAACATGTGGAGCAGAAACAGCTGTAGAATTTTGAACCCGAGTTGGCGGACCTTGAGTTGTCGTTGTTGTAGCCGACTGTTGTTGTGAGCTGTCGCCAACAGAAAAATTGCCAGCCAAAATATCACGAACTCTTGGTGCTTGGCTCATGCGCAACAAAACCATTTCTAAAACAATTCGAGGCTCTGGAGATTTAGGTAAATCATTGGCACCCTTAAGGGCCATATCAAATAACAAATGCAAATCTTCTTCACTGGTGTTGACGCAAATATTTTGCAAGAACAACAGTTCAGAGTCTGGCAACTCAAGCAGTTCAGTGCTCTCTTCTTTGGCGATTTTGACCAACAAAAGATTACGAATGTTTTCTAACAAATCTTGAATGAACAAAGTGGGCTCATAACCAGCGAGAAAAATCTTTTTCAAAATGGTTACAGTTTGATTCGCATCACGGTTGAGCAAAGCCACCAGCGTTTCTAATAACAAAGAGCGATCTGTCAGACCTAAAATCTCAACAACCTTGGCGGTGGTCAGGGCTTCGTTAGCAAAAGTCATTACTTGATCAAGCAAGCTTTGGCTGTCGCGCATGGAGCCATTGCCCTGACGGGCGATGATCCACAGAGCTTCTTCTTCGGCGCTGACGTTTTCTTTTTCACAAATCACGCGCAAATGATCTGTGATTTGCCGAGTAGAGATAGAGCGAAAATCAAAACGCTGACAACGAGACAAAATCGTTAACGGAATTTTATGAACCTCGGTGGTTGCCAAGACAAACACGATATGAGGTGGAGGTTCTTCTAAGGTTTTCAGTAATGCATTGAAGGCACTGGTTGATAACATGTGCACTTCATCGATGATGTAGACTTTTTGTTTACCACGCGAAGGCATGTAGCCAACAGTATCACGCAATTCGCGAATCGCATCGACACCATTGTTCGAGGCACCATCGATTTCAATCACGTCAACCGAGCGCGATTGAGCAATGTCCATACATTCTGTGCAAGTGTTGCACGGAACAAAATCAACTGCATTGGGACAACGAATGCTTTTTGCTAAAATACGCGCGCTTGATGTTTTGCCGGTGCCGCGAGGGCCAGTAAATAAAAGAGCATGAGGTAAACGATCATGGCGAAGTGCATTTTGCAGTGTTTGCGAAATGTGATCTTGACCAACAAGTTGATCGAAACTCTGAGGTCTCCATTTCCGCGCAATCACCTGATAGGACATTTGTTCTCCGAAAAGTGGTTGGGCGACCCATATCGCAGGGTTCTCTGTTTACCGTTGCTCCCTTCCGGGCCTAGCGGGCTTCGACAAAAAATTCCTCGTATGGGACCCAACCACTAACCGGTCTATATGAGATGCAAAGCATTATCAAGATCCTTTTGAGTTCATCCCAAAGACCAAGCAATGGATTCGAGAGCTTCAGTTTCTTCGGCCCAGAAAGAGTAAGTTTCAAAATTTGGAAACAGCAACGGGAACGAAGGATCGCTCCAACGGCGAGCAATCCATGCCGAGTAATACAAAATGCGATAACCACGCAACAGCGACAACCATTGCCATTGTTGTTCAGGAAAAGGTCTGAGCTCTTCATAGCCTTTTAAGATTTGTTCTTTTTCTTCACTCATCAATTCTGATTTTTGCTCTGAGGTTGAAAACAACATCCAGAAATCTTGCGCAGCAGGTCCCATCAGACAGTCATCAAAATCGACAAAGAAAAATTCTTTTTGTCCGCTGGTCTGAGGGCGTAACAAAAGATTGCCACGATGACAGTCGCCGTGGATGCGAATGAATTGACTGGTGTCGATCTCTTCTTCAATGCGCTCCAGCAGAGTGATTGCTGCAGATTCATAACGCGGCCAAACCTCGGGAGCGACAATGTTCGAGAGAATTTCTAGCTGATCCCACCCTGAAAATGGAGTTTGCGACCACACACCGCGCTCTAAAAATTTGCGTCGCGAACCGACATTGTGAATTTGCGCTAAGCGCCGGCCGATTTGTGCAAGATCTCCAGTTAAAAATTCTTCGGGCATACGTCCACGAAATTTTGGAAAAAATGCGACGTAAATTCCGTTGTGATTGAGCACGCTTCCATTGCCAATTTTTATCGGAGCAACGACGGGGATGCCTTCAGCCTGTAGGTCGAACAGAAATTGATGTTCCTCTTGCAGGGCGTGCAAATTCCATCTGCCGGGACGATAAAATTTGGCGATGATTTGTTTAGAGCCAAGCTTGTCAATTTCGTCTTCAAGTTTTATATCAAAGACGCGATTCTCGTATGAGTTCAATTGCGAAAAGGCACCCGTAGGATGAAAACCTGCATCTTCTGTTGCCGCCAACACAAAGTCAGGATTTAATTGATAGAAGGATGTGGACGAATCGATTTTTTTCACGACAAACGATTGAAGCACAAGAGTTTCAATTTCGCCAGTGGTCTGTTCGATTGGAACGTCGGGCGGGAAGAAAAACGACTTCAATAATACTAAAGCCGGGTGAACCAATCCTGGTGCGAACGCATTCGCGAACCCCACAATCCGAAGTCGAAAAATTTTTAGAACGTAAAAGTCAGTGGATTCAAAAACATTGCGATCAGTTTGAACAATTAGAAAATCGTTTGCCATTGCCGAAACTCAGTCATGCAGAAAAATTTCCGTTTTTGGGTGAAGAGCTGTCTTTGCGTTTTGTACCAACTCCTTTAAACAAAGTTTTCTTTTCAGTGCATGCGCCGTATTTGAACATGCACATTCCAGAAAAAAATTGGAATCAATGGACCGAAGACGATCTCAAGGTTCACTGGCCACAGCTGATGCGTTTTTATCGACAAGAGGCCGAAAAAATTTTTCGTGAGCGGCTGGCAATTTGGACTCATCAAATCGGTTTGCATCCGCAAAATATACAATTTAAAAATCAAAAAACCAGATGGGGCAGTTGCTCGACCAAGGGCAATTTGAATTTCTATTGGCGCCGGATTGGTGCGCCTCTGTTTGTGATCGACTACATTATTGTGCACGAAATTTGCCATC
>CAZMVK010000109.1:0-12735 GCA_964569545.1 uncultured Bdellovibrio sp. | reverse complement strand
CAAAAAGACTTAGATCAAAACATTATTGTGCGTGGTTTGAAGCGGGTGCTGCGAATTCATCCTAAAATTGTTGGTCAAAAATTCTTTACTAAAATAAATGGTTTGATTTATGTCACGCCATTATTTTTAGCACTAGTTTTTCTTGAACTGACAGATATCATTTTCGCAGTGGATTCAGTCCCTGCAATTTTTGCTATTACCAAAGAGCCGTTAATTGTTTTTACATCCAATATTTTTGCAATGCTTGGATTGCGTTCAATGTATTTTATGTTGGCTGGCGTGATGGATAAATTTATTTACATCAAATATGGTTTGGCATCAGTGCTAGTTTTTGTCGGCAGCAAAATGGTTTATTTAAACGAGGCTTTTGGAGGAAAATTTCCTATAAGCTGGTCACTTGGTATAATTGCATTTTTGATTGGATCGTCGATTGTTTTTTCAGTTTTTGTAGACAGGAAAAGGCAGGCTCAAAATAATTAAATATTTTAAAAGGTTAACATCAAATGCTAGAATGTGTCGCAGGTGATCGCAATTATGTTAAAAGTATACACGTGCATTTGGTCCAATAAAAGCGCTGCCGAAATGGTTAAGTTCTACAAATCTGTGTTTAAGCACACAAAGGTTGGTTAGTTTTCGTATTGGGGTAAAAATCCTATGGGCGTTAAAGAGGGATCTGTGTTAACTGCTCACATTACGGTATTGGGTCAAAAAATTATGCTCTTGAATGGTTATGTAGAAATGCCTTTCAACGAATCAATTTCGTTTGTTGTTCCATGCAAAACTCAACGCGAGATTGATTTTTACTGGAAAAAATTGACAGCTGGTGGCGGAAAACGCGTTCAATGTGCATGGGCGATCGACAAGTTTGGTGTGGGTTGGCAGATCGTACCAGTAGATTTTGACAAGTCGAATGCAAGCAAAAACAAAGAAAAAAAAGAAGCAATGACGTTTGTAATGCGGAAGATGAAAAAATTTGATATAAAAAAACTATCGGCTGCGTTTGAAAATGCATAAACAAAGAATTTCGCGGTTAGTTATGTTAGAGATTGTAATGGATTGTTAGTAGAGAGTTGTTCAGAAATGTGAACGATCACGTAATTTAATAAATATTAAATGAGATATCATCATTGTGAATATGAACAATGTGATAGTTATAAAAAGAAATTTAAATTGAGTAAGATGGCTTCCCCATGAAACTTTTTGCGCATCTATCGAGGGAAAGATTTGTAAAAGATAGAACGTATTTGCATTCTCTGACCAATCTAGAATTGCCGAAATGAAAGGTAACGAAATAATCGCCAGCTGGTATTTTTTAAAACCAAGACTTTGATTTCGAGACCGAAAGTAGGCTGCAAAAAACAAAGAATACCCAAGAGCAAAAAGCAGTGGATAGATCATATCGATCGGAATTTGAAACCTTTGATAGTCCTGTCGACCTTGCGGACCTATTAATTCAAAAAATAACGAGACGTCATGTTTTTGATAACCTTGGTAGCGTAAATCTAAAAGTCGTTTATCTAATTGACCAAAGAAGGGTGAGCTCAAATTTTTCGTAATCAGAGGCATGCTATACAAATTCATAAAGATCAATACAAACAAAGACATGGTGATAACTGCCAAGGGTTTTTTCATTAGTAGGTTTTTTTCTGCAGAAGCGCTATTTTTCCAAATAATATTTTGCATATTCTATCAGTATAGTGACTATATAAATCAATTATAATATTGTGAGCGTAATTATTTAAAAAAATGTTTTGAATTTAATAAATATAAAATGAAAACAAGTATTTATAATAAACAATTAAAAGAATAACATAAATACGATAAAAATACTTATGGCCTCCGTAATAAAAATATGAATTTAAATCGGGTGATATTAATGGAATTAAGCTTTCTAATAAATAACGTCAGTGTTTTTTATGTTCTACAACTTGTGTGCTGCGCATTCATGACGGGCCTAATTTGGATAGTACAGATTCTTCATTATCCATCTTTTACATTTGTAAATGAAGATCAGTTTCCGAAATTCCACGAATTTCATACAAACAGAATTTCCTATATTGTAATGCCAATAATGCTAATCGAGCTTGTAACAGCAGTCGTCCTGATTGTTTTAAATCAAAAATCGATATCGCTTTTTCTGAACATACTTTTTTTAATAACTATATGGATCAGTACATTTTTTTTAAGTGTCCCATTGCATAACGACTTGGCTAATAATAGAAGTTTAATAAGTATCAATCGATTAATACATACGAATTGGTATAGAACGTTTTTGTGGACTATTCGTTTGTGTATACTCAGCTATGTTTTCTTGAAAGCATTAGAGGTCAATAATGTCAATTTCAGTAATTAAGAAAAATGAATGGAAAAATATTTCGCCTGAAGATCAAGATCGAATTGTTCGAATGGCCTGGGAAGATCGAACAACATTCGATGTTATTTTTGCTCAATTTGGTTTAACAGCAAATGATATAGTAAAATTTATGCGAACACAGCTAGATCCAAAAGCATATAAACGTTGGCGTCAGCGCGCAAATGAACGAGGACATTTGAAACACGAAATTCAATTAGAACAAGGTGAGCAAAGGTTCAAGTGCAGCCGTCAGCGAATAGACGGATCTACCAAAGGGTGGAAATGAAATCTATAAATGAAATTAAAATAGGAACTCAGGTGAAATGGAAGTGGATGGGCGGGGTTATTCGCGGAACTGTTAAAGAAATATATTTTCAAGCAGTTACAAAAGTAATTAAGAATAAAAACATAAAACGTAATGGTCGCAAAGAGAATCCAGCTTATCTTGTTCAATCAGAAGCAGGAAATATAGCATTAAAATTACATACTGAGTTGCAAGTAAATGAAAATGAAAAAATTAGTTAAACTTTAATTAAACGAATGAATGAGTTATGCATCTCATTTTCGTTTATATGCAGCAGATTGGTTTTAGTAGTTATAAATAGGACGATAAATGAACGAATCAGATTTTGAGGGAACTCTCGTATTAGAAAATCTTGCAGAAATTGGCAAGGTGGATTTGTTTTTTGAAGCCATTGATTCTGATGACTTCAATGCCGCCAGCAAGTTAATGAAGAGAGCTGGTATTGATTCTCAAACAATCGCCATTGTATTAAAAAAAATGTCTGGTGAAGATGACGAGTAGTCGATAAAACTATTCGTAAAAAGCCTTAATCTAAATTATTAAAAAGTATAAGTTCAAACCTGTTATCCAAAGATTTATCCACATTCTTGACAACGCCATCATCAATATGAAGATCCCGCAAAGAGTATCCAACTGTGATGTGTGGGTAAAATAATTGAGGGTCCCAAGCGTCTGCTGGCCCACCATTTTTTAAGTACTCAGCATAAATCTGTTTTCTAATCTCTAAAAGATTTTGTGCATGCACAATAATAAAATACGTTTCTTCAGTTTTGCCGATAGGCTAGCCTGGCCCCTGCCAAGACCTAAAATATCAAATTCAGAATTTTGTATATTCATTTCTTGGGCAATGATTTCTATTCTTTCAATGGAAACAAAGGGTTTAATTTTATCAAAATATTCAATTGGGGTCAGAACAGTGATGTGAGCTTCGCCAGTAGCCTGCCAAAGAGTAAAAAATTTTAAATCATAACCTAAAGCCTGCGTCAGTTCATCACGTAAGGCCTTAACCGGTGCGTACTGAACGTTCATTGCAAGGGTTGTATCAAAGCGACCTTCTCCTCTGTGCGAGACAAAAGGCATGTCTTGATTGTTTAGAACGGCTTTGTCCAACGGCAAGCTGAGCGCTGCCTGGGCAATTGAAGAAGATATTAATAACAGCAGTGAAAGTATGAAGTGTTTCATGAAGACCTCGATTTATTAATCCATTCTAGGATATCGTTCACAGTTCAATGGCAACACACAGATGCCCGCTCTAGGCAGGGTATTCTTATCCCATGCTTAAACTATCAAGCTAATTTTAATCGAACCGCACGAAAATGATTGTCCCTTTTCCCAATAAGAAAATGTTTACAGCTCTTCAGCGAAAACCTTTTCTGTAATTTTCCAGAACTTATCTTGTTTTCTGGCGATGACAAAGGAGGGAAGGCGAAAAAGATGCTGAGATTTAATAACATCTTTTGGAGTTTTTATGTCAATAGCAAGTTCTGGCCGTTTAAGATGAGAGCGTAAAAAATTAATATTAAATTTTTTAATTGCTGAGGGGTTACTAAAAAAATGTGCCTCACTGACGTACTGAGCGTCAAAATCATAGTATTTGATTTCCAAATAGGGATTAGAATTTTTATCAATGCGCTCTTCAAAAATAATTCGTTCAGGTGTTAAGACATGCGCGTTTTTGGAAAGTTTGGCTTGTTTGAGCTTGGCATCTGCATCGATTAAAACCGCATCACATTTTTCACATTCTCTGGCCGTTATATCATTTTCGCAACCACAGCTATGACAAATTTTAAAACGAAAACGAAAACCACATGGAATGATTTGCATGGTTCTTGGATCTTGGGTTGCGCCTTTGCATTTTCTACCAAAATGTTCAATGACGTAACCATCATCATCAGCATAGCCCCAAAAACTGTTTTCAAATGAACATTTAGGACAGGTGACCTGCACCGGGACTGTATCTTTTGCCGGTCGTTTGTCGCTAATTTCTGGGGCATAGATGTCATGTCCCATGCCGGTGTAATCTAAAATGTAACAATCTTTTTTATCGTTTGATAATCGCAAACCACGACCAACAATTTGTTGATAAAGACTGTTAGATTCCGTTGGTCTTAAAATGGCGATGACATCAACATGAGGGGCATCGAAACCTGTGGTTAGAACAGAAACATTGACTAGGTATTTGAATTTTCTATTTTTAAAGTCAGATACAATTTCGTTTCGATCACTCATGTCGGTGTCCCCTAAGACAACTCTTGAATCTGCGGGCGGTAGGTAAGACATGATTTCTTCAGCATGCTTTACTGTACTGCTAAAAATCATCACGCCTTGTCTATTATATTTTTCAGTGATGTCGATTATATTTTTGATAATCAGTGGTGTAAGCCGTTTTTGGCTTTTTAAAATTTCTTCGACCTCAGCCACAGTAAAGGCCGTGTCTTTTTCGCTTAAGGCAGAAAAATCATAAGAGGTCACTGGTATGTCAATTTTAACAGGGATGGTGAGGTATTTGTGTTTGATCATATAAGCCAGCGGCAATTCAAAAACACATTGTTTGAAAAATCTTTTTTTGTAGGTTTTAATTTCGCCGTTTTGCGAGAATTCATAAATCCAACCAACTCCCAAACGATAGGGAGTAGCGGTTAAACCTAAAATACAAAGCTTAGGGTTGCGCTCTAATAACTTTTTTATAACATCTTGGTATTGAGTAGAGCCCTCTTCGGCAACGCGATGACATTCATCTATTACCAGAAGAGAGAAATCGTTAAAAAAATCATCTGATGCCCTGGCTACTGACTGAACGCTGCCAAAGATTGCTTTTTGTTCACGATCTTTTTTTCCAAGACTTGCAGAAAAAATTCCTGCTGAAAGACCGTAGCTTTTATATTTCTCATAATTTTGTTCAACTAGTTCTTTGACGTGAGCCAAAACTAGGACTCGTCCATTTGCAATTCGCGCAAGTTCGGCGATTACCAAGCTTTTGCCAGCCCCAGTTGGCAATACGATCATCGCGGGGTCGCGTTTTTTCTGAAAATATTTAACAGCGTTATTGACTGCTTCTTGTTGGTAATCACGGAGTTTATACATGCAAGTATACTAATGTTTTTCATTAAATTTGCATCAATTTAAATGCAGCGATATGAAATCATCAATCGATGTCTGTCGGCTGCCAGAAGCATCAGGTGTAAAAAGAGTTTACATCTTAACGCATAGAAAATACAGGGAAGAGCTCATTTTAGAGATGGGTATTAATTAAATTTTATATATATAATTACTAAAAACATATGCCAATACGGCTTCTCTTTCTGTTCAACCAACGAATACTCTAATTGGAACAAAAACTGTCACATTGTCTAAATCATTACAGGTGAGGCAAGTTTCTATATCTGTTACTTTTTAAAGCAATGTTATTGGGCTATCAAAATTGGAGTTTTATTATGAGAAAAAATTTATTTCTGTATTCTGTAGTTTCATTGTCAATATGGAGCTGTTTTGCACAAGCAGCGGATCCTTTTACATTTTTGATGCCGAACATAAAAAGCGAAGCAGCTTTACAAAAAAACTTTTCTTTTCAGATGATTGATTTGCAACAGGTACAACAAAATAAAATTATTTTTTCTAACCACGTTTTACAATCACAAGATACAGAGGCTTTGGTTAATCAGTGGCAAGGAGATTTGGTTCAACTGCAAGAAACCGCAAAAGACGGAATCGAATTTAATACAAAAACAATTCCAGTCGATATCGGTAAAAAACTTTTAAAGGCAACTGTTAAAATTTTAGAAAATATTGATAAAATAGAACAGGACAAAACTGTTCGATTAATTAAAAAAATCGAAGTTTTAGAGTCATTTAATGAAAACTTTCGAGAGAGCATAGATCGAAGTTATGATTTGGTTTTTTGGTTTTCCAAAAAAGGAAAAGCTAAAAATGTTTCTTCTATTGCCAAAACACCTGTGAAAAACAAAATAGTTTCTGACTCGAGCGTTTGGCAAGAACGTTCGTCAGCCAACGTGGATATGTGGAGTGGTTCTGGCAGCATTGATTTTGAAAAGCTAAATCAAGAGGTTTGTGATTATGAAGGACCTAAAACAGGCTATGGAATTCAACCTGGGTTTAAAATCATGTGTGGAGAGCAAAAATTAAAAGCTAAATTTGGCAATGAAATTCATTCTGGTGCTTTTAATTCAAGAATTTATTATCGGTTGGGATTTAATGTGCCAGCAATACATTTTGTTCCTGAATTAAAAGTGCATTATAGCCGTCGTTTGCTGACTGAAATCAATTCGAGAAAACGCAAATTCCACCATGTATATGCGGCAGGATTAAAAATTGCCGATTTGGGTGATAATCATGACAAAGATGCTTTAGACTATGTTCAATTTGCTGTTTTAAAGGATGGCCAAAAAGTATTAAATGCTGATTTAAGAAAAAGCATTTTTCCAGCGTGCTCGGGATTAAGCTGTGCGAAAAAAGAAGAAAATTTTGCTTCTGATTTTGAAGATAAAATTGACTATCTAGCATTCATTCCTGGATCAATTACTGAAGAATCAGGTCGAGACATTGGGCGTTGGGATTTTGATACTGTCGATCATGCGGATAGAACAGAAATTAGATCCATGTTTATCTTAGGCGCGTGGACTGGTAATTATGATATTCGCAAAGACAACAATCGATTAGTTTGGGTCGGTGACAAAGGAGAGCTTCGTCACTTTATCAGTGATCCGGGTTCAGCGCTTGGCGGAGCAAATGGTAATAACAATTCAAGTGGAATTATTAATAATTTAGCTTGGGAGGCTGTTTCATCAACTGATTCTTCAGTGCAAGTCACTGGATACAAAGGAAAACCAAACCAAGCTTTTGCTAAAATGGATTATAATGATGCAAGATGGATGGTTGAGCAGATTGCAAGTATTTCTGAAGATGAATTGTCAGAGGCTTTGGTTGCTAGCGGATTGAATGCGGCGGAATATTTATTGGCTAAAGAAAAATTAGTTTCTATCCGTCAAAATCTTATTGAGTCTTTTGATTTAAAAGAAAAATACAAAACAAGCTTTCGCAGTATCAACAAACAGATCTCTTTTGATCCTCAAAAAGATAAGGTCTCTGTTAAATTAAAAAATGGTAAAAAAATTATTTTACCATCTACTGGCGTGTCACTAGTGAATGGGGTTTTGGTTTATCAAAAAAAATAATCAAATAAAAAAGGGCAGTACATTGACTGCCCTTTTGGAAATTAAAATTTAATTTCAATCTTACATATCTAAGATTTCAGTTCTTACCACTTTAGCAGGATCAAATCCTTGCAACAAGCTGCGTGACAAACCAATCCCCATAGCGGCTCCAACACAAGATTCGCCCCAATCTGTTTGTCCTTCATAAACACCTAAATATGATCCGTCAGTTCGGCCATCATATTTCAGTCGTGGCATATTTTGATCAAACATAAAATAGTAACACGGTCCCATTTGCAAACCAGCCATGCTCATAGCTGTAGACGAATAGCCATTTCTATCAAGAGAAGCAACAACACTCTTAACTTGAAAAACTCCACGCTCAGTCATTTTAGTTAAGTCATATGTTTCATCTTCTTCAACTGGATTTCGACCCATATCAAAATATCGTCCCCACATTTTCAGCAAACGGATATACATCAGTCCACCAAGTCTTGCACCTTTTTCGCCGCCATTTAAAGCGCCCAGGACATTAATCGGTATCCAGGTATAGTGAATGCGACGCCATTGTGTGCTATCACTTTTAGCAACCACACCACCACCACGAAATCTCCACATAGCGGCACTGATATAGGTGGTGATAAATTCACGGTCTTCATCTGTTAAATTTTCATAAGGTAAATCAGCGCGCTGACGTCCAGATTTTTCTACTTTGGCGCGATCTAATTGTGCTTGTTTACGTCCTTCAGTATCGATTTTTAATAAGTAACTTTCTGCAATACTGATTTCATAGTGCAGATTTGTAAGAGCTTGTTTCAATTCGGCAGATTCAGATTTACGAAAGACCTGTTCATAAAGTTTCTTCTTGTTCTTAATGCTTGAAAGCAAATCCTGCATTCTGATTTTTGTCAGAACAAAACGCATACGTTTCAGCAATTCAGGCGTAATCAAATTTGCTGCAAACGGCACTTGTTTAAACGGATCTGCAATCAACTGTGTCAGTCCCGGAATGTTATTCACCGTTTTGCGTGTGATGACAGCTGGGTTGAAATCTTTAATGTACAATTCTGGTTGATAAGCACCCTGGCAGTCTTCATAAAAGTTTTTTGCATTGATAGAGCTATCAAATTTAATTATCTGAGCTAATGTTTCAGACGAAATGGATTTGTGCAGTTGACAGATTTTCTCTGGAGCAAGTGCTGACCATTTTTCTTTTGATGGATTATTGGCTGTGTTTAAAAAATTTGAAATCTCTTTGAAGAAATAGAGATCAACTTTATTTAAAGAAATTTTTCCAACAGAGTTATTTTCCTGTTTGCTAACATTCACATAAAGATTTGGAATAATTTCTGCAATATCAGTACGTTTATTAAGATTTGCATCGTGAAATTCGAATGATCGAAATGTCTCTGCAAAAGCTAATGATTGAGAAAATAGAACTGCCCCGATTAATAATTTATTTTTCATAACACCATCCATAAGGTGGACTTATATCAAGTTGCGTACCAAGTTTGACTTCAGATCGAATTAAATGATTTTAATGGGTTAGCCGTTTTTTGGCACCGCCGTAAATGGACATCATTGACTAACTTATTGACGGTCCAAAAGCTTTTTTCAAAAAAATTGATATGAGTTATTAGATAAAATCACGGTAAATCGAAAATTAAAAACTCAGATCCTGCTTGAGATTTTAAATTAATAAATTCAGTTTTTTCAAAAGAGATAGCGTCGCCTGGCTCAAGAATAGAATCGTCAACTTGCAGAGCGCCTTTAATGTTTTGCAGCCAAATATTTCGGTTTTGCAAAGTTTTAAAGCTCAACTCTTTTGCTTGCGTAGATTTGCATGCATAAAGATTCACATCTTGGTTGATAGTAACAGAGCCATCGCGACCAGATTTGGAGGCAACCAGAACTAAATCATTGGACGAAAGATCATGTTCATATGACTTTTGTTCGTAACTTGGTTTTATTCCAGTCTTTTCTGGTAACAACCAAATTTGCAAAAGGTGAGTTCTGTTGTTCGCATCTGGATTGTATTCAGAATGTCTAACACCAGTGCCTGCGCTCATGCGCTGAACCTCTCCTGGCCTGATTACGCTTTCGGTTCCCATAGAGTCTTTATGTTCTAAGGCACCCTCGACGACATAAGAAATAATCTCCATATCGCGGTGGGGATGCATGCCAAAACCAGTTCCGCCGGCAATAAAATCCTCGTTGACAACTCGCAGTACACTAAACCCCATTCGCTCAGGATTGTAATAATCTGCAAAAGAAAATGTATGTGCTGATTGAAGCCAACCGTGATTAGCTTGCCCTCTGTCGTTTGCTTTAATAATTGTTTTCATATTTTATCTAGTAACATTTATTACAAAGAGATCAAGTGCCCCAGCGTTGCCCCGACCTCACGGGGCTATCTGGGGTGTACGGCGCCAGACGCGATTGCGAATAGCGCCAATAGGCCAACATACATAATTAGATTATTAAATAATTTTCGCCAAGCTGTAAAAGTCATTATCAAACTCCGCATCAGATGAGCTGAGTGCCGAATCATAGATAGTTTCAAGATGGCGAATCGAATCACGTCCAAAGCGTTGCGATTTCTTTTTTTCCATTTGTTTGTGCAATTGATCTATCATTTTATTGGTGGCCTCCTTGATTTTTTTCCCCGATGCAATGGCAAAGAAATTGCCAGCTGCAGAGTTGATTGCAATATGACCCTTGAACTCGTTTCCCTGGTGACTAAATGTTGCCCTCACCGTTGCGCCGTGTGGTGCCTCGAGCATGACGTAATCAATTTTTTCCTCTAGATAGTTTTTTGTAAATTCAGATGCGTGAAAACCGTGAAATTTAACAACTCGCTTTTCCATAAAACTTAGACCTCCTTAGAAGCTAAAAATAGTGAAATAGAGCCAATATCACCAATAACAAACTCCCGTTTGCTATTGGAAAAAAATATTCTTAAAAGTTAGTTTAAATTTTTATTATCAGTTACGCCGCAGGCGATGTGTTTTGTTCATTTTGTACCTCTTATTTTGGAAACAAGATAGAGCACATATATATCTCAAACCCATTATTAAATTGTGTCCACTATTTTCTTTGTCAAGAGCCTGAATTTATTTTTTTCAGAACAATAAAAATTTTCGATAGATCAAACAGTCCTGCTTTAATGCGTGCGCAAATCGATTTAAATTGATCTGGCAATAATCATCTACCCCTTTGTCTAACTCGGAGTTAAGATGCGCCGCTTATGAGTTTAAAAATTTCGCGAATTTTGCATGCTGGTTATTTATTTGAAACAGACAATACTCAAATTGCCTTTGATACTATTTTTGAAAATCCATTCAGTAAAAACTGTTATGCATATCCTAATGTTTCATTCGACACTGAGGCGATTCAAAATTTAAAACTTAATGCCGTATTTATTTCTCACTATCATGACGATCATTGTTCTATGGATAGTTTAAAATTTCTGAATCGTGAAACACCGATTTATATGTTTTGTCTGTTTGAAGAGATGTTTACTTTAATTAGAAATCTAGGTTTTACACATGTTTATCCACTGGAAATAAATATCCCTATTGTTGTTGGAGATTTGACTGTTACTCCGCGCAGAGCTTTGGATGCTGATGTGGACTGTATATTTCAAATTTGCACTGACGAGGTCAGTGTGCTCAATGTTGTGGATTCGTGGATTGACGACGACACGCTTGAGCTACTGATTCAATGTGGGCCATGGGATGTTTTGTTGTGGCCATTTCAAACAATGCAAGAGATAGAGGTGTTGGCACCCACGCGGGCCTTGCTGGCATCGCGCAGTCTGCCAATCGAATGGACAGAGCAAATAAAAAAATTAAAGCCTAAAGTTATTGTCCCAAGCTCTTGCCAATTTATTTTCGAAGATTGGTCTTGGTACAATCATGGCTTTTTTCCAATTTCATATAAAAATTTTGAGCAAGAAATTCGGGCGCTGATGCCCACAATTAAAATTATAAGAATGAATCCATCCGTGTCGATTGAATTTAAAAACAGCTCGTTTGAAAATACTGAGCCTTTACATTGGATTAAGCCAATAGGTAAACAAGAAGTTGATTATGAATACATTGAAAATTTTAAACCTACAAAAACATCAGATATTTCTAAACATTTCGATCAGCTAAATTCAACTGAATCAAAAAGAGTAATTGAATTTTGTGAAAATGGTCTTATTGTAAAATATAAATCCATGGACCCGCCCTTAGACCCATTTTTTTCAAAATCTATTTTTTGGAAGTTATCTATTTATGACCATCAAGGAATGGCAAAAGATTTGTATTACAAAATTTGTGGAAATTATATCGAAAGAACAGATAGCCAAGTAAAATTCTCGTGGTTAACGGAAATCTCAATAGCCAAATTGTTTGCAGCTTTGGAGAATGGTGAGTCCTTGACCTCCATTTACATGCGTATAAACGATTTTAAATTCGAACCTGATATTGAAAATGAGATTGCATCAGTAGATGTAATGGAAGATCCACTGATTAGGTGTTTGTATAATGGAGAATTTGCCTCTTATCAAAAAGCGCAACTGAGGCGAATAAACAAATTATAAATTAATGGTTAGCAAGTTTGTGCTATTTGTAAGGTATTAAAAAATCAATATTTTGTTAGAAGTAAATGGAAATGCGCAATAATGTGTATTTTGAATAAAAAGAATTTAATGTACGGTTAAATCTGTTTCAAAATAAAAAAGGCAGTGTAATCACTGCCTTTTGTTTATGAATTTAAGAATTTTAAATGAACTTCTTAAATTCAGCGTAATAATCTCTTATCGTAATTTACTTCGTAGCAAATTCATTACAGTTTGCTGTTGGCTGCTGACATAAACCTTGGCAGCTTCCTGTAATGGTAGATTGGGTCCGCGTCCATAC
>CAZMVK010000108.1:3618-12836 GCA_964569545.1 uncultured Bdellovibrio sp. | reverse complement strand
CTGATCCCAACAAAACCCTGACAATTACATGAAGCACTGCTCAACACAGGTCTCACCTTGCATATGGATGCTTTGATCCAAACATTCGCTTGTCATTTTGTGCCTAACAATCTGTATATCACTGGTTTTAGGTGCTACATTTTGTCCCGATAGACGAGCCCGACAAGCCTGCTGCGCATAAGCCAAAACCCCTGCACGCATAGTGCTGTTGCCTTTTAAATAATCTTTTGCAACAAAACGATTGATACCTACTCCGCCAATGCTGGGACTGCTTTGTGAAATGATAAAATCAATATCATCTACAGAAATTCGACCACAATCAGCGATATTTGAAATTGATAAAATACCAAGCGGATCTGCCCCTACCGAATCCACCAAAACCACATGGCCATTTTGCGAAATAATATCCCCGGCCTTAACCGTACCGCTCTGCCCAACCATTAATTTTGCAAAACACGACAAGCCGTTTTTTTCTGGCTCCATAAACATTCTCGCAGACAAACCATAAACTAAAGAGCCTTTCATTTGTTTACCAGGAGACAAACGCAAACCTGCCACAGCTATGGCAGAAAAAACATAACCAGCGCAATCTACACCCAATACTGAAGTTCCAGAACCTGCATCTGAAAAATAGTTTAATTTACCCTTGGGATCTGATGAAGCTACGGGCTTACCGCCATAATCATAAATCATTGGAAATTTTCTAACATCATAACACCCGCTTGAAATTTCCGATTTCTGATAATATGGATCCGTTCGCATTAAATCGTCTACGTTACTGACCACACGACGATTAACGACACCATTTGGATGAGTTACTATGATCAGCACACCAGAAATACTTTTACTGTTCCCGTCAAGAGGCGCCTCGCGAACAGAATCACAACTTTGATATGCTGTTGCCATAACCTTCAACCCTGAAAAACTGATTGGGTGTTGATCATTTGTGACAGCAATTGGCTGATCTGGAACATTGGTCGCATCCTGACAGTTGGAATCTTGAGAAGCTGCAAAAGCTTGCCATTTTTTTTCAAATACTTTTAATTTTTTTTGAGTAGCCTCGGCCTCAAGACTTTCTTGGCTGCCAATTTCAGCTGCTGAAACTTTGGCTAACAGCTCTTGTTTATTTTGGTGTGGGATCATTTGCATTATCGAATAAAACTCTTTAATTAAAACTAAAAATCGAGTTTTATCATCCCCACTCATTTGCGTATTTAATAAAACTTGAGAAAATATATTCTCATAATCTGCAATGCTGGGCTCAGCATCTAGATCCAGCAATGCTTTGTATGAAACATTAAACAGCTTATTTTGAGAATTACTACAAGTTACGCCTTGAACAACCTCACTTGCCACCTCGTTCAAAGCTTCAAACTTAGCAGTACATGCTGACAACACCGGGACTAAAGCCAAGGTGAAAATTACTTTCGCTATCTTCGTTGGTGACGTATTTTTGAAATGAGTTCTATTCATACCTTAATTATTCGGCATGTTTGTTTGCATAGAGTAGAAAAAAAAGAGTTTCACAAGACTTATTTCTGGTCCTGAAAATATGTTCGACAATATGTTTGATATAAAATAATTAAACAATACAGAATCAAACTATAATGCACATTCTCACTTTAGAACGCTTGCGTACATCAAGTTTTATCGATTTTTTGACGATGTTTTATTATCGTGAAAAATTTAAAATCTAATATATTTTTTCAATTATTTCTAACAGCAATAGCCTATTTTTTATGTGCGAAAATTGGCCTTGCACTTGCCACAATAAATAATATCGCATCACCAGTTTGGCCAGCCACCGGAATTGGCATTGCCTGCACTATACTTTTTGGCAGAAGAATATTGATAGCAATATTTATCAGTGCACTTTTAGCAAATTATTTATCTTCGACTCCGTTGTTAGCCTCATTACTTATTGCCATAGGAAACACACTTGAAGCCTATTTGGGAGCATGGTTATATAAAAAAATATCTGACCTCAACCAAAAATTCCTGTTTCAAAATGAATTATTGTCTATCACTTTAACTTCGTTATTAGCTCCAATATCAAGCGCATCAATTGGCACCCTTGCTCTTGTCGCTTTAAAAATCACACCTTGGGCTGCATATTCGGCCGCATGGACTACCTGGTGGATAGGCGATGTTTTAGGTGCATTGGTTTTTATTCCAATAATTTTAAATATAAAAAATTGGCGTGAACTTTTCCTGAATAAAAAGAAATTAGTTATTTCGACAGTTGGCATATTAAGTATCATTTGTATCGTGTTTATATTTCCCATTGGACATCCTTTTCTCTTTTTGCTTTTCCCTACTCTGTTAATAAGTATTTATGGACAAAGAGTATTTGGCGTCTACTTCACAGTAGTTGCAATGAGTTGCATAAGCATTTGGCTTACAGTAAACAACGTGGGTCCATTCTCAGGGGGTAACGCGAATAATAATTTGGTCAACCTTCAGCTTTTTTTAGCATCGTTTGCAATTACTGGATTGGCAATTATTGGTTTTAAAAAACTTGGACACCTCTCAGGTGCTCAAAAAATTCTCGCAGTAGGATGGTGCTTAGGTGGAATCTTATTTGCAGTATTTCATTTTGATGAAAACAGTAGAGATAATAAACGTTTTAATGACTTAATAGATGATGCTCAAAGCGCTATTTCCAACCGAATAAAATTCTATGAAAGAGCCCTTCAAAGCGGCGTCAGCTTGCACTCTGCCTCAAACAATGTAAGTTCGCA
Organism: uncultured Bdellovibrio sp.; assembly: GCA_964569545.1. Lineage (GTDB taxonomy): Bacteria > Bdellovibrionota > Bdellovibrionia > Bdellovibrionales > Bdellovibrionaceae > CAZMVK01. The sequence goes on along the minus strand of CAZMVK010000108.1, from coordinate 10,095 downwards.
AGAATGGAAAACCTTTCTGGATACAATGAAAACTTTTGAGAGCCACCCTGGAATCAATGGTATAGGCGTAATTTGGCCGGTGGACTCAAAAAAACTAAAGCAATTTGAAAACGCACAACAAAGAGAATTAAGCAATTTTAAAATTCGCGCAGTCCCAAGCTCGTTAAGTTTACAAGAAGCCGAGCAAAAATATCACAATCATTATATCATTTCCCTTATTGAACCCTACGAAAAAAATAAATTAGCTCACGGCTTAGATATCGGGACTGAAAATAATCGTCGCCTAGCTGCCGAATTGGCTCGTGATACCGGCCTGCCGACCGCAACAAACAAAATACAACTTATTCAAGACAATCAATCACGAGCTGGTTTTCTATTGTTGGTTCCGATGTACCAAAAAAAATTTCAAGGAACTACTCTCGAAGAAAGACGAGCTCATTTTACTGGCTGGACATATGCTCCGTTTGTAACCGAAAATTTTTTAGCCGATGCTTTGCAAAACTTAAGCTCAGAACTCGACATGAAAGCTTATGATCAAGATGACTATGAAGACCTAAACAATTTAGTATTCAATTCAAATAGTACAAAAACAAAAAATACAAATTGGCTAAAAGCTATTTCAAACAAATGGTCTTTGACCGAAAACAGTAAAATTTCACAAATTAACTTAGGCCAAAATCCTCTGTATTTTAAATGGGAAAAGGCTCAAGGATTTATCTCTGCGAAAAACACAATCAATGCATGGATTGCTTTTTGTTGCTCTTTATTTACTCTTTTATTCGCAAGTTTTTTTGTCAGTTTATACAAAAACACAGTTCGCGAAGAAGCTGCTATTGAAACAGCACGCATTAAATCTGAATTTCTAGCAACCATGAGTCACGAGATTAGAACACCGATTAACGGTATTATCGGCTTGTCTGACCTGATGAATACGACAGAGATGAATGCTGAGCAAAAAAACTATATGCATGCTATCACAACCTCAGCAGACAGTTTGTTGCATATAATTAATGATATACTTGATTTTTCAAAAATTGAGTCTGGAAAATTTTTGATTGAAAAAGTTAGTTTTAATTTGAAAGAACTTATTCTTCAAATTCAAACCTCGCTTGAAGTTTTGGCTAAAAAGAAAAACTTGGTTTTATCCATTGAAATGGACATAGATACTCAAGTATTATTTAAAGGTGATCCAAGCAGGATTCGACAAATTCTGACGAATCTAATTAGCAATGCAATAAAATTTACAGAACAGGGCTCAGTCAAAATCAAAGTCACGGCCCTCATCCCTGGAGACAAACAAACATTCTTCCGTTTTGAAGTCGAAGATTCCGGCATCGGAATTTCTCATGAAGATTGTGAAAAATTATTTCAGCCATTCACGCAGGTGGACGCCAGCACAACACGAAAATTTGGCGGAACTGGCCTTGGTTTATCGATCTCGCGACAACTCGTGGAATTAATGAATGGCTCCATCGGAGTTACCAGCCAGCAAGGCAAAGGCTCAACATTTTGGTTTAATCTTGTTCTTGAACATGACGAAGGCAATAATTTCATTTTATCCAATAGTAATCCGGAAAAATCAGTTACCCAAAAAACTGGGCTCAAAATCCTTGTGGCTGAAGACAATCCCGTCAATCAACAGTATGCCAAAGCACTACTCAAAAAACTAAACTTTGATGCAGATGTGGTTGCTAATGGCCAATTAGCAATTCAAGCTCTGAGCGAACAAACATATGACCTTGTTCTTATGGATTGCCAAATGCCTGTTCTTGATGGCTACGAAGCCACCAAAATCATTCGCAATCACACAGACGACGACATTAAAAACATCCCGATCATAGCCATGACTGCCAACGCCCTGACTGGCGACCGCGACAAATGTTTAGATGCCGGCATGAGTGATTATTTATCTAAACCAGTTAGACCCAAAGACCTGACAACCATGCTTAACAAATGGTTATCAACAAATTCTAATATCTCTCATCCTGCTTTAATTAAAAATGAAGAACCTGCAAGCTCATCTGTTGCTTCAATCAAAACCGAAGAGCCAACAAACGTCATTGAACTTCATCAACCAGAACATAGAGCGCAACAATCACTGAGTTTGATTAATAATTCAAAATTATTACCAACACTAAATACAGTACACCTGAACTCGCTGTTTGACCCTGAAGACCCTTATTTCTTAGGAAGTTTAATTAAAATCTACTTAAAATCCAGTCGCGAAGTTTTGGATAAAATTAACATAACGATTCAAAATGATAATTTTGATAAGACTTCGATGTATGCCCACAGTCTTAAATCAAGCTCTTCAAATATTGGCGCCGAACACCTTGCATATTTATGTGCTGAATTAGAAAAATGCACTAAAGAAAAAAATCCAAAATCAGAAATCATGATGATTTATACCAAGATTTCGAATGAGTACGATTTGATTCAAAATGAACTCAATAACCACAAAGCTGCATGATTGCGATCTAATAAACATAATTTAATTATCAATGACCAGTCCTTTGTCCTTTTTTATTATGTTAAATACTATTTTTCATTTCATTTTAGGGGCTCGCCCTATTGTGAGAATATGTACAATCCCTAATAACGTAAATAGTCCTGATTTCCCATCTTGAAACAATAATAATTTCCTAGAATCCTTTATCAAATCTTTAAATTGTCGATAATAAAACATGGCCATAAGAGTACTGAATGAACAAGAAAATTTCGAATTCTGTAGCGACTGCCTAGAGGCTTGCGCACAGGTTTTAAATCATCTTCGTGTCAACGAAGGGTTGCTATTCAATTGGCTTTTAGAGCGTCTACATTACCTTAAAGGCAATACAGCTGTTGCAGGCTTTGCTGACCTTGCAGATTTCATTCACCAATTAGAGAGCCTATGTCGACTAGCAAGTGAAAAAGCCTTTGTCGAAAACATCATTCAAACAAAACTATTTGTCAGCATAGAATATTTAAATAGCAGCTATTTATTGATACAAAAATCACAGCAATATCCTATTGCTCCTAAAACATTACTGGGTGAAATTAAAAATATTATAGACAGCGCAGAATGGATCAATAAAAAAGGTTTTACCTCAATCGATCGATCAAAAGATCAAATGAAACCAATTGTAAACACTGTCACCCCGACGGATTCCTATGATTCGCTTTCTCAGCAAACATTACGTGTTCAACGTGAAGATCTAGATCACATTCAAAAAGAACTAAAATCCTTACAACAAATTCGTACAAAATTGTCTCTATTTAGCAAACAATTGAAAAGCGAATTTCAAGGCGAACCATTCTTAAGAGATTTAGATTTATTAATAAGCTCAATGAGCTCTCCACTGGTGCAGGCCGGCGAAGTTTTTTTTAAATTCAGAGCAAAAACATTTTCTATGTTAATACCAAAATTAGAAAACATTACGAATGACACTGCTGCTGAGCTAAATAAAAATGTAAGGCTCGTTTTTAATTTTCAAACTGAATTTTTAATTGATCAACAAATTTTATCCGTCTTAGATATTTGTTTTAGTCACCTTATTAAAAATTCAATAGATCATGGAATTGAAAAAAATGGCGAGATTCTTGTAGAGATGAATACAGATTGTCGTGATTTGTCGACACAAGATATGTTGATTTTCAAATTTCATGACGATGGACGTGGTTTAAATATTAATCGCATCAAAGAAAAAATTATTGCTATGAATATTCTCAGCAAATCAGCCATTGAAAGAATGGGTCCAGCACAAATAGCAGAATTTATTTTTTTACCACAATTAAGCACTAAGGACGACGTATCAAAAATTTCAGGCCGAGGTGTCGGCATGAGTTTAATTAAATCGGAGCTTGAGAAAATCTCAGGTTCGATTCATGTCGTTCCAACGGATAAAGGCACTTGTTTTGAAATCAAAGTGCCAAGATGTTTTGACTTATAAAATGAATTTTAGATTTAAGGAGTAACTGTGAAAATAATGATAGTAGATGATTCCACCCAAATTCGCACAGTCATTAAGCGCTTTGTAAGCTCTTTCAAGGGATTTAATGGTCAATGTGAGATTTTAACAGCTAACAATGGCGAGCAGGCCCTTAAAACACTTCAAAATGAACTTCTTGATTCACCCGTAAATATTGTCTTTTTAGACTGGCACATGCCTGAAATGGATGGAAAAACATTTTTACAATCCGTACGCTCAGCAGAAGTTTTTCGCGATCAGCCCAGTGTCGTTATGCTTAGTGCAGAAACATATCCCGAACAAATAGAACTGTGCTTAAAGCTTGGCATAAGTAGTTACCTTACAAAACCATTTACCGAAGATGATATCCATCAGGCACTTACTAAAATTCTTAATGCAAAATCTGGAGTACGCCATGCCGTATGAGTTTTTAAATCAAACTGATTATTTGCTTGCTAAATTTACTGGTGATTGTGCCAACGAAGCGCAAATAAACCTGGTCGAAGACTTTAAAAAAATACACGCAGAAAAACCAGTAAAATATATAGTTTTTCAAATGATGGATTGCCAACAAATTGGGGCCGCTATTTTAAGAGAGATGTCTTCGGTATATCGCGAACTAAAAGCCGTCAATGGCAATGTGCGTATGGTTGGAGCTAACGAAAAAATCACTCAGTTTGTAAAAACTCAGGGACTAGATAGAATTCTTGTAAACAAGATGAGTCTTCGTGGCGCACTTGTAGATTTTGGCCTAGCCACAGAAAAACAATTGGATGTTAATTTTATAAATCCATTTTTAATTTCAACACAGAAAGTTTTTAAAATTCAGTGTTTCATGGAGGCCGTTCCACAAAAGCCTTTCATCAAAAAACCTACAGATCCATTATTACTTGGAGATATCAGTGGTATTATTTCCATTTCTTCAGAAGCCTTTAATGGCACACTTGCCATCAGTCTTTCTGAAAAACTATTTTGCAAAATAGGCACCGCCATGCTTGGTGAGAATATTACTGTCATCAACGAAGGCAACGTCGACCTTGTCGGAGAACTTGCCAATATAGTTCTTGGTCAAGCCAAGCTAGAGCTCAATAAAATAGGCTATTCGATTCAGATGGCGCTACCAAGCTGCGTGTGGGGCAAAGACCATAAGATAAAACATTACGGTGGAGGCGTTTGCGTAGTCATTCCATATCAAACTAGCGAGGGCTTGTTTTATACCGAAATCATGACTGAACAATTGCTCAACGAATCTGGAAAACAAAAAGCCGCATAGTCAATGCGGCTCTAAATCTTTTTATATGCTAATGCGACCTATCTTACCTTACGACAATGTTGTCGCGTAATATAATCTTGTCCAAGCTATGTTCCAGCAAATGATAATCATCATGTATCGTAAAACATTTTAATTCTGATATTTTTAAATTATTTTAATTAGGTAATGACATCATTTGATCGAGCATCGCGAGAGAATTCATTTGATCTTCAATTTACTATTAATTAACTCTGTCCGGCCCAGACTAAACTCTTCTCCTCATGAACTTAAACAGAAGTTATATTTTAATTCATTTCCGGCATAAAAAAACCTGCTTACGCAGGTTTTTTTAATTTCAAATTATTAATTTCAAACTTCTAATCTTGAATCTTCAATTATTTAGCAGTTAAAACATAACATTTATTTGACAAAGAACTACTCGTTTTGATAATTCCATCAATGTTTTTATTCAACGTTTTTGAATCCGTCACTAACAATTCAGACTTTTAATTTTTCATTGAATCCAAAAACAAATCTAGAATTGATAACTAATTTCGAAGATAAAATCTCAAGCTATCAAACATCTCTCAGTTATCATTTCTAAATCATTGTCAGTAAATCATACCACTATACCCTTGAAGCGTTAAAAATGTAGAGATAGAGTCTGATGATGGATTTGAAATACAAACTACCACGTGATTACACTATTCACGAAATTCCAACCGAAAAATTTTGGCAAATATGGCAAAAACCAGCCAAAGAAATTTTCAATGATAAATCGCTTATGTACGATGGCAAAGACGTTCATTCAAAAAAAGAACTCAATCAATTCAAAAAACTTCGAGAATTGTTTAATTCACAAAATCACTTAAGAATAAACTTGGGACTTTTTTATAAAAATAAGTTTGTTGGCTGGTCCTGGGGATTTCAGGAAACCGCAACCACTTTTTACATGATTGCCTACGGATTTTTAAACAGGACACAAGAGCTATAAACCATAAGCAACCGTGCCCAAAAATTCGGCGCCTTAACGATTCGTTCACTTTTTTCCTAGACTCAACTTTATTTAGTTTAAACCGATGTCTTAGCTGGCAAACCTACAGCGAAGGAGATATTCATCGTGGCTAAAGAGACCAAACAAGACCGTACAGTTCGAGGCATGATTGACCAAGTAACAGAACACTTGCATGAACTCAACACCATGGATGCAACATCAACCACGAAAGAAACAGATGTTGAGCGATGGTGTGCCAGCTTCATTAAGAGCTGTCTTGGTTA
>CAZMVK010000108.1:0-3608 GCA_964569545.1 uncultured Bdellovibrio sp. | reverse complement strand
TACACCTCTTCTTCTGGATATGTGATTCGGTCACAGGAAACAAAGGGAAAGCTAAGACCTGACCTCATTGTTTTGAAAGATGAAAAGCCTATCTTTTTGGTGGAAGTGAAAAAGCTCGGATTTGATTTTGATAAGTCTGATTTTAGATCTGGCAAAATTCAACTCAGCGAGTATCTCAATGCAGCCGGAGGAGTAAAATACGGAATGCTCACCAACGGCTGCGAATGGAAGCTATATGACTTCTCAAATCCACAATATGGCGGGGTTGAAATGGCAAGATTTGATCTGAAGTCAGGCGAAGGAGAAACATTTGAATTGGATAAACGCTCTGTCGAAGAGCTCTGCTATGACATTTATGTGTTCCACGAGCATTCATGTTCAGATAAATCATGGGAAGAATCTGCAAAAGAAGCCACGGCCTTTTCGTCAGAATCACTGGCAAAAGCGATTCTCTCATCTGATGTTATCAAATATATTGGCAAGTCTATTCGTGGTGAACACGAGTATAAAGCAAACCTAGAGGTTCTTACCGACAAAGTCTTCACACTACTCGAAGAAGGTTTGAATGACGCTGTTCAAGGCTGGAACGAAGCCAAGGCAGCTGAGTTGCAAAAGTACGTAAAATCTCAGAAGCGTGCAACACGTAAGACAAAGAAGAAAAAGGCAGAACAACCCATCGCTGAAACCAGTCCGAGCCAAGCTCCTACTGAAAGTGCAGCATCTACCGAAGTAAAACCAGCTGCATGACTCCGTATGTATTTTCTCGCTATTAATGACTCACTAAACAGCATTTTTTAAATTTCTTTCCGCTACCACACGGACAGGCGTCATTACGCCCAACATTCTTATTTTCTTGAATAAATTTTGTTCGCTCGATTTGTTTCCGGCGAAATTCTTGCGTGGCTTTTGCAAACGAAAGATAGTTGGTATCCCAATAGGAATGAATTTCAGCCAGTTTAATATCAACGCCTTCAACAGTATAAATTCGAGCATCGTCAATAGCACTTAGTTCAGATATTTTGTTTTCAGCATATTCGATGAAATCACCAATAACCGTTCCTGAAAAACGATCTGTATCAGTATTGCCCATCGCTAGCCCGCATCTGAAGGAAATCAAATGCATTTTTGTCCAAAAAATCCTTATCATGGCTTTATTTCTATCAGACAGATCATCTAAGTCTGTTAGAACTATTTTTGGAAGTGAAAATAACTTGTTTTGACATTCTGCCAGTTCATTCCAAAGTCCGAAAAATTCTCGATAAAAATACGACGCTTGTCCGTCACTTTGAAAACCGCCTTCTTCTTCTTCAGCCTCATCTATAACTTGGCTAAGCAGTTCGCTTGGCTGCACCATATCCACAGCCAGGATAGCCCCAACCATCAAGCATTTTAAATCATCGACATTTGTAATGGCACCAAGAGCTTTAAGTACTTTTCTAAATTTGACGTCGCCACCGTAGTGAAACTCGTTTGGTTTATATAGATATAGCTTTATTTTTTCTGGCAAATTAGCTTCGGTAAGCTTTTCTCGTACATACGCCCAATCGACCACCTGTTCGTCTAAAAACTTTTTTTCAAATACTTTTTGAATTATTGGACCGGCATGATTGTCACCAAGGTCAATCAGGGCACAAATGATAAACGAATTTAATCGTGGAGGTAGGCACTCGAATGAACTTAGTAATTCTCTTAGAAAGGCAGCTACCCGCTCGCGTTCCTTTTCATGGGCTTTTGCTATGCCGGTAAGAACCTCCGTAAGCCCAGCCAGACCATATGATTCTGTTGAAAATATCAAATCTTTTTTCAATTCTTTAAAAATGGGATCGATTGCAATCGGACCGAATGCAATAAGTCCCCTTATAAGATCCTCATGTGCCCAATCGTCATCATCGTCGAAAGTCATTCTGTCTATTAACGACTGGAGCGCTGGTTCATATTTTTTGGTAAGCAAAATACGCCACGAATGTAGCGGCACCCACCAATTGACGTATTCTAAACCATTATCGTCAAAATCATCATAGTAAAAGTCGTCGTTTTCATCGGTAACAATTTTAATCAGCCATTCCGCAGATGTTGTGTTGAACTCGAATGAACTGTAATCGAGCCATGGCTTGCTAGCGTCTGGCTCACCAAAGGATTTCAATTCATTGATAAGTTCTTCAGGAAAAATATTTGCTGGGAAGGCTTTATTGTTTTTCAGATCGAGAACAGATAAATTATCAACTTTCATTGCTTACCTTCTGTTTTATATTGGTTTTACCATTTACAATTTATTTTCTACTAATTCTCAGGCCCCAGAAACTAAAAAACCCCTGAAAATATCAGAGGTTTATTTGGTAGGGAGTACAGGATTCGAACCTGCGACATCCACCTTGTAAGGGTGGCGCTCTACCAACTGAGCTAACTCCCTGTGGTAACAGAGGCCAGGTTCTAGCAATAGAACCTAAACCTTTCAAGCTTTTTCTAATAAGAAGGGCGACAAACCGAATTAATATCTGCTGATACCTTGGTCAATTCGTAAGCAACTTCTGTCGATACCCCATCATTACTGTTCAATTTAAGAACAGTGACTGTTTTATCAGTTGGGTCATCTATTTTTGGTTTCGGAATCTGACGAGCTATACTCATATCTGATTCTCTAAACACATGGACAGTCATTGTAAATGAGCCGTCTATACTATTCATAATAGCCGTTACAACTCGATCCTCTTCAAAACCGCCACCCTTAGCAATCACTGTACAATTAGCTGGATTGATTTCTACAATTCTTAGCTGATTACCAAACGAGCCAGACTTAACTGTTTTGAAAGAAAAATAGACTGGTTTTCCGCCCATTTCAGTGGTCCATACACCCTGAATACCTCGCCATGGAAATGGCAACTCAAATCCCCACGGAAACGCGTCCCCTGGATCTCTTAAAACATGAGCTGTTGACTTACTAAACTCAGGTCGGCTATGTTTTGCCGAGGCCACACTCCCCAAGAGCGCCCCAATAATAAAGATACATATAGTAAATACATTTACAATTTGACCCCTCAGTTTCATTGTAAATCCCCCCCCTTATTTTCTATCAAAACCTTAGCTGACTTGTTCATAAAGTAACCATTTTTCGCTCGAAAAATGTATTTTGGCTTGTCGTAGTCAGGCTCAATCATTTTACGCAATCGCTTAATAGTGACGTAAATTTTATTATCGTGAACTGCCGGGTCGTAGCTTTGCTTCCATACCTGCTCAACCAAGAATTCTTTTGAAAATACATGCCCCTGCTGCTGCACAAAAAGTCTTAACAGATCCATCAAAATAAACTGGTTTTTAAAATCCACACGACCTAATTTTTTTTCTACAATTGCATGGTTTTCGCTATCAAAAATCAAATCAAAAGTCTCTTTTGCATCATCACCCAAATCTTCAAGAGCTTGTTGCACAGCCTTTGCCATGCGAACTGAATTTTTTGGATCTAGAGATCTGCTACATAATTTGAAATAAGTTTTGGCTGAATCTTTGTCACCCATAAGCGCATAGGTTTTTCCAATATTATAAAGAACACGCAACAACAGATACAAAATCTTATGCTCTTTCAATAAATCGTATGTCTGCCACAATATTTC
>CAZMVK010000107.1:0-12946 GCA_964569545.1 uncultured Bdellovibrio sp. | reverse complement strand
AAATAAAATCGAATGAGTTGTCTGCAAAGGGCAATTTATTGTTATCTGCCATTACATGAACACCTGGATAGTTATTAAAATCACTGCTGATAATAAATTGGTGTTCGCGGTCGGTGATCAAGTTTTTTTCTGCTTGATGACCGTCGCTTAAAAATAAAATATCATTAAAACCATAGAGCGGGAATTCGTGGTATTTTTCAAAAACGGACCACTTTTTAATATGTACTTGCTCCACGGGGGTGAGGTGGTTGTAAATGTTTTGTGAAATTGAGCGTGTGTCGGTCGTTTGTGATTGGTTAATGCTGTATAAACTTGAACAGACTGATGCGTTTGCAAATACTTGCGGACAAAGAAAAAGACACTGGAAAAGAAATAGAAAAAAACACAGCAAAAAATGCATTCTTACATTTTCTTGTGTTAATCGATGGAATCTAAAATTTTGAATTCGAGGGTATGTCGATATCATAAGTGTATTTCGTAAATCATCCTTACTAAAAATTTCAGCATTATGAGTTTACAAGGCCGAAATGATTTAAAGTTCCTATTGTTTTTTGTACTTTTTTGACAATGCGTTGATTACATCTTTTGCAGTACGGGCAACGCTTTGGTCTGTATCTTCTATGCAAGAAGCAATTCGTTTTTTTGCAAAATCATCATCGGGTAGTATTTTTTCAAAAGCTCTTAGGGTTAACAATCTTATTTGGGCATCCGAGTCCTCTAATTGATAAACCAAGCCGATGATGGATTCTAGATCCAAATTTTCAAAGTATCCTAGAGCTTGGATTGCTGAGTAACGAACTTCAGCTGGTTGATTTGATTCAATCAGTTTAGATAGACGTTTGAAAATTTGTTTGTTGTTGGTTTTCAAAGTCGCAAGAGTATCAACAGCTGCTAAGCGAAGATGAATAATATTTTTATTGTCTTCTGCTATTGTTATAAGGTCATTAATAACTTGGTTTGGAATATTTTTTGTTGATCTCAACGCGACAGCTGCAGATATTCGAATTAACGGATTTGGGTTTGAAAGATTTTTAGCAAGGGCTGCAATCAATTCTGGTAACTTGTTTTCTAATGAGCCAATGCTCCAGCCAATCGCAAAAATCAAACGTCGAGGTACCTTTGTCATTAGATTTGCGAGAGTCATTTGCATTTCCAAGTTTTGTGGATTGAGGCAGCCAAGAATGAGATAAAACTTATCTTCGTACCAACGAGCATTCGGTATAGATTGAGGGTCAACATCTAATTGTACGTTCATGGTACATACTTGATCGTGCTGTATATCTGTTACCGGCGTCTCTAATTTTCCAAGCAATCTATCAGTTAGAAATTGATGGTATTCGTTATTGCTCATCCAGTTGAGTTTTAACATCAATTCGGCCACTCGTAATTGGGCTTTCAAATTCAATATCTGAACAGAATCATTGATTAAAATGTCTTCAGTATCATTTTTAATAAATTCGCGAAATTTTGCTTCTGCAGATTTTTGCAGACGAATGCGATTCAAAATTTCTAATTCGTTTGCAGTGAGAGATTTTTGATCAGGAATTTGATGTTTAAAAAAATCTAATATCTCATTAACAAATCTTAGCGCGGCTTCTGATTTAAGGTTTTTTTCAATCCAAAGCAATCGATTCTGGATAGATGTTTTAGAGTCCGTGAGTAAACACAGCGCCAACTCTTCTTTTTTTCCTGGTAATTGAATAAAAGCGGTTCCTTGCATGGCATTGAGAAACAATGAGTTTAGTTTGTTATCTAAATGAGTGAGTTTTGCAGGTGTAAAATATCCTGATTTATTTGCGTTTGATAAATACTGTTCTAATCTGCTTTCAAGATGGGGACCAGAAGGACTTCGGTTTGAAAAACCATATATTCTAGGCGTGTTGGAAAATATTTTTTGAAACTTTGTTCTGCTGTCTTCTCCGAATTTGCTGTAGAGAACAGAGACTGCCGCTGAGGCTTCTTCTGTTGAATAGTAATCTTCTGTGATAAGCTGGTTGTAGAGTTCTTCTGGTGAGCGGAAATCTTCACCTTTTACGGCTAGAGTATTGCAGCCTGAAAGAAATGTTTCTAAAGGTTTTTTCAAAATTCCATCGCAGGTTCTGTTGCAAGAATATTTTGTTATTGCATCCATTGGAAGTGCTAATTTAGCTTTAACATCACTGTTGAAAAAGCCGTTGCTAAAATGTCCTGAGATCAGTAATTCGTCACATTGTATTCCGCTCTCGCAAGCGCGCATAAACCATTTTGACTTGTCTTCTTGCTTTGTGGTTTTTTCTGTCTCTGTTGCAAAATCAGTCAATTCAATGTGATTGTAATATTTAGGATTTAAATGTTTTTTGAATACTTCTCTTTCGTTGTCGGAATTTATAGTGATTGTGCAGACATTCAGTTTTTTTTCTTCTTTAGCAAAAGCTGTGTGAGTGCTTACGATCATTGATATAAGGACGATTGCATAAGAATAAAAAATATTTGTACTATGATTTTTCATACGTATCCTTTTATAGAGTAGTATTTAATATTATGAATACATATTGCGATATCTGTGCCTAAGTTCACATTGTATTTTAGATATTTAGATAATTTGACTGTTTAACTATTTATCAGTTTGTACTTTATAGTGCGCGGTGGTGGTTGTGGCGGAGGTTGTCTCGTTTTGAGACAGAGCTAATCATATCATGTTTATATTAAGAACAATTTCAGTCATCAGGAGTGTATGGATTGTCGTTTTAAATTGTTAAATTATTTCTGTGAGTTGCAAATTTAATTCTCACCAGTGTCAAAATTATCGACAAGATTAATAGGTAAAAAGCATGTTGGCACGTTTGCAATAGATAAAGTTATTCATTCTGGTTGGATAAAGGGAAATTCATCCCACAACCTTAAGACTGTAAGCATTTTGTTTGTGGATATTATTATTGAATAGGAGTTCTAATGAAAAAAGGTTTTATATCTTCTGCATTTTTTGGTGGTTTGTTGTTATCAAGCATGGCGCAAGCTCATATAATATTTGATGGGATTCAGCAGGAGATGGCAGTTTCTATTGATATGAATAATGGAGCCAGAGTATCAAGAATTGAGGCGCCACCATCGACTCGGCTGCTAGGTAAGGTTGCATACAATCCCAGTGTGATCAGAGCTTTGGGAACTAATTTAGAATTTCCAGAAGATCGTGAAAATGGGAATGGTCCGCAAGATACAGTCAGAGTTCTTTACCGTAACATCGGGTCTAGCAATAAAAATTCACACACGTTGTTTATTGCAGAATCTTTGCCCAGCACAAAAGAATCTATGGAAGAAACTTTGACTGAAATGATCAAGTCCAGTGAGGTGTTTCATATCAGCATTGATCAAGCTCATGCGCGATGTGTTTCTAAAAATTTAGATAAAACAGGAGCTGATTCAGATCGTTTTGTTGAACATTGTTATGTGAGTGCGGATAGCGTTTGGATCCGTCAGGCTTTGAATGATTCCTCTAAAATTTCATTAGGTGTGTTAATGAATCCATTACCAAAATCGTTACAAAAGATCGAAGATGCAAAAATGCCACCGAGTGCAAAAAAGATCATTAAAGAAAGAGCCTTAAAACAAGTTCCTAAACAAATTCAGAAAATTTTGACCAACTTGGTTTTACGAGTCACCGTTGGTATGAGCTCTGATGAGGTTTTAGATGTGACAACAGATGAGGCCGTAAAGGTTTTATTGCCAGACGCGAGATAGTTTTATCTGGTTTATCCTTGTCGTAACTCTTAATTAATATAATTACTTTTAAAGGCAGCGTTTTCAGTACGCTGCTTTTTTTTATTTGATATGAAATGTGATTTTTAATTGTGCCTATGACTATTGTTTGAAAATCCCGATTTGACTGCAAACATACGGTTGTGAACAGCGCACAGTACCCGTAAATTTTTAATATCATGTGCTCCACCCATAGCGAGTGGGTGGATGTGATCCAATTGTAATTGGAAAGTGGATCCACATCTTTTCTTTGTAACAGGGTTTGTGTATTGACACTCATGTTTTGCGCTAGTCAATAATTGACGACGTAAACTTTTCTGAATATTGGGTCTAAGTTTTGTTTTCACAGCTCCGCTATCTGAGTTTTGCGATTGAGAAAAAGTCTCGTTAAAGCTTCCTAGCGCAGAAGCACTGCGTGAATTTTGTTGTTGTTTGCCCAATTTGTTTTGATTAAATTTTGTAGCCAAAGTGCTAATGATATCGCTCCATTTTCCTTCTGGGTGAATATGTGACAGTAAATTTTTGGCCTGCAGTAATTGCTGATATTGCTCTTTGTTCAGTGTGAACTCAATTCGTACAGACTCATCAAGCTGTGGTTTTGCTTTTTCATAAGTTTGTGCGGGCTGCTTAAACTCTATAGCTAGCAATTGTTCTGTTTGAAATGAGTTACGTCCTTCGATTTTTTGTAAAGCTATTTTTGCTCTTTCGATATTTGTGGTTTGTATTGAAGAAATTGTTTGGGTTGCGGAGGTTGTAGGTGTCGTAGTTGATTTGAGATTTTTATTTTCAAGTTTCAAACATTTTTGTACTTGCGTCAGTTGAGTCAGATTTAACGATCCTGTCTCTAGCTTTTCAGCAATTTCGGGAATTTGTTTCAGCAGACGTGCCGATTGTAGACGACGGTAGGCTGATGATTCCGAGTAAGCTAGGTGTTTTGTCAAAAATGAAAACATGCCGTCAAAACCAAGGTCTGCGTAAAGTCTGCGGCTTTCGATTTCATTGATATGTAATAAAATAAGGTGAGTGATTTTTCGCTCACTGCGCGCTAGTTTTTCGGTGCGAGAAATTAAATCGTGATTTTCTATGTTTTGTAAGTTCATAAGCTCTCCGATATTTGATATTTTTTAGTTCTCATTTATTTTGCTCATTAAAATGATCGCACGATCTTCTGATCATAAATATTACCCAGTGGTTCTTCGCTTGAATTCTAATGCATTTGCATTTGCATTTGCATTTGCATTTGCATTTGCATTTGCATTTGCATTTCAGAATTGTATACCATGATTTTTTGTAGCTGAATTTTAGGCTTTATTGCGAATTAGATTGTGTTTAAAATACCCTTTGAATTCAATCTTGGATTCAATTAAAGGCAAGCATGAGGCGATCATCTGGTGATGCCGGGTCGGGGTTGTTGAAAATACAATTGTTTCATCAGAGCAATCTTCGAAAGTCGATAAATGCTCGCAAGATATTTTTTTAATATTTTAAAATAACAAGACGCTCCAGTTTTTTGGGGAAGGTCACTGCCAAAATTAATTTTAAAATTAAAGTTAAAATTAATAAATACAAAATAAATATAAATATAAAAAAATAAAACTAATAGCTATAATTTAAAATTGAGTTTGTAGAACACGCGTCCTCATATGATAGCCCCGGAATGCCATAGGCTCCGCTTGTGCTTGTCCAAGATTAAAAAATATATATTTATTTGACGTCGTGCTTCATCGCTACGGATATCTGAATTCATTTCAATACACCTTATAAATGGAAATATACAAATTGATTTTAATCGAGGTGCTTGGCATTCAAAAACTGTTAATTTACGATTGATTATTTGAACTTGAAACGCTTTCCATTTTTTTCAACAGTTACTGTCGTGTTTATTTTTTGAGAGTTTTACTTTCGTCTTAATTCTTACAACCTAAAATCCTGACAAGGATTCGCCGATTTATCCCCAGACAATTTTCTCTGCGCAGTTGCCTGTCGGTAGATCTCTTCGTAAAGAAGTTTTTCATCTGTTGAAATGTCGTTGCTTACTTGGGCCATTTGATTGATTAAATCTTGGTATTCTGCTGATTGTTTTTTGTATTTTAAATATTCAGGGCTTTCATCAAAACGTTTTTTTCGAGATAAGTCGGACTTTCTGTCGGCAAGATTTATAGGTTTTGCTCGCTGGCGAAAATCTTCGCATTTAATAATATCTTCAGTTGTTACATTATTAGTACAAACATTTTTTTTGCCGATTTCCATGAAATTAGGGTTGTCGATAAATCCAATGTTTAAAGTTTGAAAGCCAACTTGGATCAGTTTTTCTGAATCAATATCAGGCACCAAGGAATGTGCTTTGTCGTACAGCTTTTGGATCTTTTCAATGTTAGCAATAAGATTTTTATAGCGTACATGATTAAAAATTCGCTCAGTGACCGTGGGGTCAGTAATGGTCAGCTTTAATTTTTCAATGTGGCTTTTTAGTTTTTCAACTTGAAATTTGAAATCACGACATTTAGGTTCTTTCAGCATTTCTGGCCAATCGACGTCAGTGGCGATTGTTCTGAGAATCGGGTCAAGGGCTGTATCAATTGAAATGCCGATGTCTGAAGAAATTTTTGGAGTCGAGGGCAGCCAATCAGATCCACCCATTTGTATTCTTGTTTTCAAATACGCATCTTCAAGATTTGCAACCGATTTGTCGAGATTTTGTAAGTTTGGAATCAGAAGATTTATAAATCCAATTAAGCCAACTCTATCTGTTGCCGCAGAGGTCATTACGCAGGTGTGAGTGCCTTTGAAATCAATCAAGCTGCCAGAATGACATAGGCCTCCAATGAGACCCAGGTGAACTCCTTTTTGATTTGCAATTCTGCTTAACTTTTCTAAGCTTGAAACGTCAATCTCATCACCATCAGCTGCAACAATCAGTTTTCCAGTATCAGGGTTTATGGATCCGTGGGTCGAAATCAATATCAATACCTGATCTTTATCGGTGATTTTTCCGGTTAAGATTTTCGTGCTCAGTTCGGCAATATGCCTATCGAAATTTGTTTGATTGAAAAGTTTTAGATTCTTTTTCTCATCGATGGGTATATTGTCTAAAAATTTCGAACGATAATATATTTTTGTTTCCCATTTTGGCGACATAGTCGAAACCATTTGCAAGCCGTGATCAAAAAAGTCTTCACTTTCGCGATTATCCCCGCCGCCAAAAAATGTCAGATAATTCTTAGCATAAGAATTCGTTGTGCTTAGCAAAATCATAATAAATACAATTTTATACATACGCTATTTACAGCTCAGAAAGAATTTTAGGCAATATTCGAAAGGCATCGCACACCCGAATCCTATCTTGAGATAGAAAATCTTTTTTGGAGTTATAGGTTAGTTGATATGAATTTACTTGAGGAAATTTTTTCTTTAAATACTTTAAGTGCGGAGACACCGTTGTCTCATTGTATTTGCATTCAATGAACAACAAGGGCTTTCGATCTTCAACAACAACAAAATCTACCTCGCGTTGTTCGTTATCTTTAAAATATCTTAATTCTATATCTCTGCCTTGCGTGTCTTCAAGAAAGTGTACTCGTTTAAGCAGGTGATTTCCGATCATGTTTTCAAATCTATAGCCAGCGTCTTTTACAAGTGTCCAATCGTAATGATAGTGTTTTTGTTCTTTTTTGACTGCTTTTATCTTTGGCGAGCCAAAAGGTAATAATCTATAGATGGCATAAAAACGCTCAAAAATATCAAGCCACTTTTTTATGGTTTTAAAGCTTGTTTGGATATCTTCTGAAATGTTGTTTATTGACAAGGGGCTGCCTACAAGTTCTGGTAAACGAAGCAATACCAATTCGGCAGAGCCCAAATCATGAATAGTTTCAATGGAGCTGATGTCATCTCTTAGAATGCGCGATCTGTACTCTTTTGACCATCTTGCCGCTTCAATTTTATTTCCCATAAGAAAGGGCTCAGGAAATCCGCCTAGTTCAAAAAGTGTTTGAAAGTCTGAAAATGATGTTGATTTTAATTCATCAAAGGTGAAAGGATGCAGTCTTAAAAAATGATACCTGCCTTGCAGTGAATCTCCGCCGAATCTGTAAAAATCAAGCCTGGCGCTGCCTGTGACTAAAATTTGTTGTTTTTTATTTTTGTCATAGAGTCCCTTGAGATAATTTCGCCATTTTTTGTACTTATGAATTTCATCAAAGACCCAGGTTTTTTCTGTAGGTAATTCATAAGTTAAAATTCTTTCTCGGTCCTCTGTAGAGTCCCAGTTCAAATAAGACTCTGCCGAGAACAATTCTAATGACAAGGTGGTTTTGCCGACTTGTCTAGGTCCCCCAAGAAAAACCATCTTATTTTTTATATCTTTTAAAATTTGTTCCGACAGATACCGTTTTTTCATATATTATGACAATTCCTTAATTTTGGACGTATGTCAAAATAAAAGTACTTAATTTTGGACATATGACCAAAAACACGGAATTTTGATTATCTTGTAGTTTTCTGTTCAACAGCTCAAATCGCTGTACGAAAATCCACTGCCCACGCACTCAACAAAATCCCCAAGCCATCCGTAGCTGTTCATTAACGCAGCAGGTAATATATCAGAATCTAACAAGAAAGTTCAGAACAGCAAAATCGAATGTTGACTCAGGACGAAAGGCCAAGACAAAGTTATAGATTCAGGACTTTAGGTGGGGGAGTTGAAACTTGAGAATCAAGAAAATTGAACTGATTGGTTTTAAGTCTTTTAAAGATCGCACAGTGATTCAATTTGATGCCGGCATTACTGGTATCGTTGGACCCAATGGTTGCGGCAAATCAAATATTGTGGACGCCTTGGTGTGGGTCATGGGTGACATGTCGGCCAAAGATCTACGTGCAAGCACAATGACGGATGTCATTTTTGCTGGTGCTGAGGGTTATGCCCCTGTTGGTATGGCAGAGGTCTCTTTGACTTTGGAAAATGATGGCGGGCCCTTTCCTGCAAAATATCTGAAACATTCTGAAATCATGGTGACTCGTCGATTGCATCGCTCTGGTGAGTCTGAATATTATGTCAACAAAGAGCCAGCTCGTCTAAAAGACATTCAAGAAATTTTCATGGATACAGGTGCCGGTGCCAAAGGTTTTTCTATCATCCAACAAGGTATGATCGGTAAAATCATTACTGCCAAACCAGAAGATCGTAAAAATTTGATCGAAGAAGCAGCTGGTATCACCAAATTCAAAGCACGCAAAAAAGAATCACAAAGACGTTTGCTAGCGACCGAACAAAACTTGGTTCGTTTGCAGGATATCATTGGTGAGTTGAAACGTCAGATTGATTCCTTACAAAGACAAGCTCAACGTGCAGAACGTTACCGCAATCTGAAAAACCAAATTGAAGAGTTGGACATGTGGTCATCATCTGTACAATTCAAAGATTTGCGTGAAGCTGCCGACGAAGCTCAACGTATTTTTCAAGAAGCTCAAGGTATGGAGGTCCAAGGCGGATCCAATCTTTCGCAATTGCAAGCTGAGCTTGAGGTTTTGAAATTATCTATTGTTGAACAAGAAAAACGTGTTGAAGACACTCAGGTTCATTATTACAGCAAACAATCTTTGGTTCAGAAAAAAGAGCTTGAAACGCAAGAATTAAAATTTGAGATCGAGCAAGCTCGTCGTAACGAAGTTATGACTGGTACTCTTTTGCAAGAGCAACAGGCTCGTCAAGATTTGCTATTGCGTGATTCTACCGAGCTTGAAACTCGTGCGCAGTCTTTAAAAGAAGAAGCCGAATCGCTGACTGCAGAGTTTTCAAGTAAAAATGAAATCTATCAAGAAGCGCAATCACGCATTCAAATCGTCGACGAAGAATTGACCAGCAAACGTCGTGAATTGTTTGCTTTGGGACAGACCGAATCTTCGGTGGATGCCAAGGTGCAAGCCTTGACCTCGCAAATCTCAGACGTACAAGAGCGCGAAGAGAGCGAACGTCAGGTATTGCAAGAGCTGAATGAAAAACAAATTGAATTTGAAAATCGTCGTCGTAAGGTCGGTACGGATCTGGATCGCGAAAGACAATTGCATTTAGATTTAGCCAGCGATGTGGATTCATTCGAAGCCAATAAAAAAATCTTACAAACCAATATCTCTGAGAAACGCACTGAGGTTGAAGGTTTTAAAGATCATTTGAACGAGGTCACTTCTCGTTTGTACGGTCTTGAAAATCTGCACAGCAATTTCGAAGGTTTTGAAGAAGGTGTCAAAAACGTCATGCTTTGGCAAAAAGCCAAACAAGCCGAAGCACAAGCTGACATCCATGCAGATGGTTCCGTCAGTTTTCAGCCCGTTTCTGAAATCGTCGAAGTGCCAAGCGAATACGAAGTCGCTATGGAAGCCGCTCTTGGTTCCAGACTGCAAATGTTATTAACTCAAGATTCAGAAAAAGCAGTGCAAGCCGTTGATTATTTGAAATCAAATAAATCAGGTCGCAGTTCGTTTTATTCGGCTCCAGCGTTAGAGTTGGTTGAAGCGGGCGCTGCTGAAAACAAACCACAATCTTCAGAGGTTGTAGCTTTGTTAAAAGATGTCGTACGGGCTTCAGAAAAATATCAAAAATCTGTTAGCTATTTATTAGATGGCGTGGCGGTTGTGGATAGCATTCGTACGGCGTTGGCATTGCGTAACAAATATGTTGGTTGGACTTTTGTTACTCAAGATGGTGATACGTTGACAGCTGATGGAGTGTTAACTGGTGGTGCCAGCGAAGGTGCTGACAGTGGCGTTCTAAAACGTCGTCGTGAAATCAAAGAATTGTCTGAGAAAAAAACAGAGTGGGCTGGTAAGCTTGCATTGTCTCAAGCTGTGCTTAAAAAATTAGAAGATCAATTGTCGTCAGTGGTTTCTGATTTTGAAGGTGCGCAAAAACGCAAAATCGAACAAGAAATCAAAGTCACTGAGCTTAAAAAAGATGTCGAACGCAGCGAACACGAAGTGCAAAATGCACAGTACGCAGTGGCTCGCCAAGAAAAAGAATTGGCAAAAATCTCTGAGCAAGTTCGCACCATGGAACAAAGGCTTGAAGAGCTGACATCGTCATTGCAAGAAACTCGCGAAAAGAAATTCACTGTCGAAACAGTGGTTGAAAGTCTGCAGAGTGAGTGGACTAGTACTCGTATGGGATTTGATGGCATGCAATCAGAGGTCACCGACCTTCAGGTTCGATCTGCTTCAAAAACTCAAGAGTATCAAGGTGTGCAACGTCAGCTGGAAATGGTGACTCGTTCTTTGAATGAGCTTAACACTCAGCTTTCGCGCATGAATGAAGAGTCTGAGAAAAACACCACAGTCATGTCGGAATCTCAGTTTAAATTAGAAGAACAAAAAATTGAATTTGAACGTTTGATGCAAGAAGTTTCAGATTTGAAACAGGCTTTGTCTCACGCCAAAGATTATTATGAGCAGATTTCAGCACAAGCTCGTGAAATCGAAGCGCAAGCTCACGAAGCACAGCGCGCGGCCAATGAACGTCAGCACCGCATGAACGAAGCTCAATTAAAATTTGAACAAGCGAAAATGAAAGAACAGTATCTGATCGATCAGGTTCGCGAACGTTACATGTTGAATTTGCCAGATGTTTATGAACAGCATGCGTATATCGAAAGAAATACTCAAGCTGTTGAGATGGATCTAAAAGACCTACGCGATAAATTAAATAAAATCGGCGAGGTCAATCTGTCGGCGATTGAAGAATACGATGAGACGGCAAAACGTTATGAGTTCTTAACTCAACAACAGGCCGATTTGACAGAAGCAAAAGAGCAATTGCGCCGAGTGATTGATCGAATCAACCGTATTTGTTCACGTCGTTTCAAAGAAACTTTTGATTTGGTCAATGATCGTTTTACAAGAGTTTTCCCAGTGCTATTTGGTGGTGGTGAAGCGCGTTTGGATTTGATCGAAGATGTTGAACGTGGCGAAATGGGTATCGATATTATCGCGAAACCTCCGGGCAAAAAAATGCAGAACATTTCTTTGTTATCTGGTGGAGAAAAAGCACTAACTGCGGTTTCTTTGGTGTTCTCGATCTTCTTGGTGAAACCATCTCCTTATTGTTTACTGGATGAGGTTGATGCGCCATTGGATGATGCCAACGTTTCTCGTTTCAATGACTTGGTCAAAGAAATGGCTAAACGTTCACAAATTATCGTTGTGACCCACAACAAACATACAATGGAAGTTGCTAAAAAACTTTATGGTGTGACCATGCAAGAGCGTGGGGTTTCAACTTTGGTTAGCGTGAATTTGCAGGACATTGCTTGAGTTCCTATTTTGACTTTCGATTACAACGAGCTCATTCCTTAATCAAAGCCATGCTGCCGATGGCTTTGATTGTATTGTTTTGGTTGAGCAGTTTGCGTGTGGCGCTTTATTTTTTCTATTATTCAAATCAAGTTGGGTTTTCGCTTTCATTACTGGAAGTATTTTTTGCTGGAGCCAGATTTGATGTTTTGATTTTAGGATTTGCAGCTATTCCGATGGTGTTGATTGTCTGGATGTATGCGTTGGGTTGGTCACCATGGAAATTGCGCTGGTTTATAAGTTCATATTTTTTCTTGGTGGTGATGATTTGTGCTGTTTTAGCGGTGTTTGATGCGGCTTGGGTTGCTCAGTATCATGAAAGAATCAATCATCGATTTGATCTAGAGTGGTTGGGACAATTGTCGACAACGTTTGAGCAGATTTCGATGGGGTCATTGTTGGCATTCACCGTTTTAGTTGTGTTGTTAACTGCGATCGTACTTAAAATCTTGTCTCGTCAGTCTGCAAAAAAATGGTCTGAGTTGGTGTTGATGGCGGAACTCAATCGCGTCCCACCAATGCGTCATACTTTGCGTTTTGTGTGGACCTTGATGTGGGTGGCATTGGCTGCTCGTGGAACTTTGACTCCGCATCATTTAAATGCAGAACACGCCGAAATTTCTGCAGATGTCGTTCTGAATCAGTTGCCAGTGAATCCAGTCTGGAATTTAGATAAATAATTTGAGCCCAGTGGCTATTTACTGATATGAGCTACCTGTAAAATAAAAAGGTGGTTTTATGAATGCTGAGATTGCTATTTGGTCTGTGGTTGGATTGTTTGCTCTGCTATTTATTATCATCGGCGCAGTCGTTGTTAAAAGCTTAAAAAACAAACCTGGTGCCTCTGCAAATGCAATATCAGCTGATA
>CAZMVK010000106.1:12332-12946 GCA_964569545.1 uncultured Bdellovibrio sp. | reverse complement strand
ACCAGCTTAGAACCTCAGATTGACGATGGATTTGATAACTGACATCTATAGCCGCATCCATTTCATTTGGCCAAAACTCGTCGAATTGGACTTCGGGAATTTCAGCCTCCTGAGGGGCTAAATCAGCTGTTTGAAAATGTTTGGTTAAAAAGTTTAACTTTACAGCTGAAATAGAAAAACTCGGATTGACAAAATTAAATGATAAAAACAAAAAACTCATCAAGCATATAATTTTTATACTTACTTTTTGCATCTCAAGGCTCTTCTTTCTGAAAAAAAATAGCATACTATGGATCGCATGATTTACTTATCTTTCTATTAAAAACAACTAAAAACCGTGTATTCGATATCAACTTTTGTTATGGTGCGCGCATGAAAATCGATAGTTCAGCGAATCTTCAAAAAAATAGTCATTCTATTCAACATTTCAACACTCAAACTGAATTGCTTTTACCGGTTGGCAATCTGGAAATGGCTCTTGCGGCCATTCACAATGGTGCTGATGCTATTTTTGTTGGAACCCCTGGCTTTAATGCTCGAGGCAGATCTTATGATCACAGTCTTGATGAATTGGCCGAAATTATCAGACAATGTCATTTGCACGGTGTTTGCGT
>CAZMVK010000106.1:0-12322 GCA_964569545.1 uncultured Bdellovibrio sp. | reverse complement strand
CGTCATTTTTGAAAATGAACTGGAACAAATCTCAGAGTTGCTCTCTAAAGTCCTTCTATTAAAACCAGATGCACTGATTGTACAAGAGCTAGGCCTGGCCAAGTTGATTCGTCAAATGGCGCCAACACAACCCATTCATGCTTCAACACAGATGACTATCACCAATCACGATGCCATACATTTCTTAGATGATTTGAAAATGAAACGTTTTGTTTTAGGACGAGAAAATTCTCTGTCTGAAATAAAACTGATTCGTGAACAAACTGATAAAGAGTTGGAAGTCTTTGTTCACGGAGCTCTTTGTGTGTCTTACTCTGGCCAATGTTTTACCTCTGAAGCGATTGGCGGTCGTTCGGCCAATCGGGGCCAATGCGCGCAAAGTTGTCGATTTTCATATGAGATGATTGTTGATGGTGAAAAAATAAATCATGGTGATCGAAATTACCTTGTTTCGCCTCAAGATCTTTGTGGTATCGCTGAGATTCCAGAGTTAATCGATATCGGCGTGCAAAGTTTCAAAATTGAAGGCCGCCTGAAAACTCCTGAGTATGTGGCCTCGGCTGCGCAAGAATATCGTCTAGCTATTGATAAACATTTTAGTCAAAATGATTTGAAACCCATAGAAATTGAAAATGCAAAACAACGAATGGCGACGACCTACTCTCGTGGATTTTACCCCGGCTGGTTGAATGGCGTGAATCACCAAGAGCTTGTTAATGGGACCTATAGCAATCATCGTGGTTATGAAATTGGTCGCATTAGCAAAACGGAACAAAATCAAATAACGTTGGAATTGTCTCACCCTATTGAACTCAGCCCGGGAGATGGTATCAAATGGTCTTATCTTGAAAAGGGACAAACCATCGAAGGTGGAGCGCAAATTTATTCTTTACACAAAGTCAGCGCCAAGGTTTGCAATATTGAATTGCAAAGAGACATAAAAATTCAAAATAATTTTGTCGGCGCCAAAGTTTATTTGAATCACGATCATGTTTTGAAAAAAAATCTTCTTAAAAGCTTTACAGACAAGAATCAATTCAAAAAGATTCCAGTGTCATTTAAAATTGTGGTCGAAATAAACCACCCATTAAAGGCGATTGTTTCTGATGGCAAAAATTCTTTGCAGCTCTCTTCTCTTGAAAAGATTGAAGCCGCAGCCAAACGCGGCGTCGAAGACAGCCTAATTATTGAAGAATTTAATGCGTTAGCCAGCACACCATTTATTGCAAATGAAATTATTATTGAACGTAAAAACACTGACCCTATTTATATTCACCATCGCATCATCAAACAATTGCGCCGAGAATTATGTGAACAACTGATGTCTTTAAGACAAAATCAACGCGTAAGCAAAGTTGAAACCGAAGTTAATATCGAAAAAGCTCAGAGCCTTCTAAAAGTGGAATCTAAAAATCAAAAAAGCAATACGCACACACGCCTTAATATCGTTTTGCGTGATAAATTCCAAGTTGAAGATCTTGCCGCTGCGGTTCTTAAAAATGAAATTTCAACTGAAAAAATTCACGCGGTTATTTTGGATTTTGAATTTGGTCGGGATTACGAACAAAGTCTGGGTAGCTTACGCTCTGCTGGATTGAAAGTTGGGATAGCAACCACCAGAATTTTAAAACCTCAAGAATATAACAATTTAAAAGCACTGGTGCGCTTGAATCCTGATTTTATATTGGCTAGAAATTTGGGTTCCATACATTACTTGCAAAATATGGCTGGAAAAAATTCGACCTTGGAAAGTGGACAGAACAAAGAACAGTTTAAGGGCGAAATTTTAGGTGATTTCAGTTTGAATGTTACCAACCATCTGACGGCTGATTACTTGCTAAATAAAAATATTAAATCTGTTTGTTTGTCGTACGATTTGAATCACCAACAAATTGCCGAGTTAATGGATAAATCAGAAAATAATTCTCTTGAAATCACAGCCCACCAATACATTCCATCTTTTCATATGGAACATTGTGTATTCGCAGCCTTTCTAAGCAAAGGCAGTTCTTATCGAGATTGTGGTAAACCTTGCGAAAGACATCGAGTTGAGCTTAAAGATCAATTTGGCAATGTTCACCAAATCAAAGCTGATCAGGAGTGTCGCAATACGATGTTCAACTCGATTTCGCAATCGGCAGCTCAGTATGTAACTGAATGGCAAAATAAAGGTCTTGGCTTTATACGCTATGAAGCTTTGTATGAAAAAGGACCTGAGCTTTGCCAAAAAGTAAAAGCCTACATTGCCCTGCTCAACCACGAGAAAACCGCCGCGCAGATTACACAAGAACTACGATTGAATGAAAAATACGGGCTTGGCGGCGGAACTATTGCCAATGACCGTGAATATAACAGCCGTAAAAAAACTGTTGCTGATAATTCCCATGAATAAAAAATATGTGACGTATTTAACTACTAGTCTGAGACTATGTGGACTTGACTATGTGGACTTGAGATAACGGAGAGAGATCTCTTCCATGGATTCTTGATTGAGAATTGCCTTAATCACTAAAGTTGAAATTGACATTTTAGTTATGAAATCAGGCGTATGTGGAATAATGATTCGCCGAGGGTGACCTTGCCATGCTTTTTTTATTTTATCATTAAGCTCAAGAGCTTCAGAATAAGTTTCTGTGCGAATTGGATTTGATAAATCGTAAAATTCCGCTGCAGCCGTATCTAAATGCAAAACCCAATCATAACGAGCCAGCTCTCGTGTTTTGTTTGTTTGTAGGGATTCATAAAAATGATTCTCTGGATCTGGCCAGTAAGCAATGCTATCCAAAGAACCACGATCACAAATAATTAGTTGAGTATTTTTTCCGATATGAGCAACAATATCTTCAAGCTCTCGTTGTGTATAATAAATTGCGCGCTGAGTGTGTACAAGCGAATCGTAATCTTTCTTTCTAGGAAAACCACCACTGTACAAAATTGTTGCCGCTTCTTGTACAACCGCACATTTGTTACCAAGCTCTTTGCGCAAGGCTTCGATTAACATTGTTTTTCCGCCAGAAGGCCCACCTGTGATTGCGATTTTAACAGCTGAATTCATCCAACTATTTCACAACAAGTGAGCTATTCGGTCAAAGTGCTTTTTTATAAGTCGTGCTTTGAGTGAGAAATACATCGGAAATGCCATCCAAGGGAACGATCTTTTGTGCCGAACCGTTCTCTGCACATGCTCGTGGCATACCATAGACGGCTGAGCTTTCTTCATCCTGGGCAAAAGTATAGGCACCAGTTTTCATAAGTTCTAACAAACCTACTGAGCCGTCCTTACCCATTCCCGTGAGAACAGATGCTACAACTCTCATACCTTTGAGTTGTGCTACTTCTTTGAATAAATAATCCACACTGGGCTTGAATCTATTCACTGGAGCATCATCACGAACAGCAATAAACATTTTTCCCATTCGTTGCTCAACACCCATTTGCAAACCACCGGCTGCAATGTAGACATGATTTGGTAATACTTGCTCACCATGCACAGCCTCTTTCACCGTGAATGGACAAAGATTATTTAAAGAGTCAGCAAAAGCCTTAGAAAAAATGGGAGGTATATGTTGCACAATCAACGTTGGTGGAATTTCAGTTGGCATACTGGTAAAAACACGCGTCAAAGCCTGAGTGCCGCCAGTTGAAGAACCAATAACCCACAACAGATTGTCGGCAAAATTGAAAGACTTGGGCGTATTGTTTTTTTGTACATTCGGTGCTTTTTTTAATGCCGAATGAGCACCTTTGCCTTCGACTGCTAATAAAAATTTTGACAATAATTCATTTTTAAAATCTTCTTTTTCTTCTAACTTTGGCTTTTGCAAATAATCAAAAGCACCAGAATTCAAAGCATCAAAGACCAAGGTTCCTTCATCTAAACTCACACTTGATATCATTAAAACTGGAAAATATTGTTTGGCTAAAAGTTCTCTGACGACCTCAACGCCTGTTTTACCTGGCATTTGAATATCCATAGTAACCACATCTGGTTTTGCACGGCAAATTTCATCAGCTGCTTTTTTGGGATCAGAACATTGTCCGATGACCTCAATAAACTCGAGCTCTGCCATCGTATGTTTTAAAAATTTTAACAATACCGGTGAGTCATCAACGCTGAAAACTCGCAGCTGATGACGAATTTGAATTTTACCTGATTGCACTTGAAAACACGCAAACGAAGAATAGACGATTTTAAGATTCATCAACTCATATTTTTTAATTAAGGCTTCAGCACGGTGTTTTAAAAATGCAGGAATTGCCAATACAAATTGTTTGCCAGCAAATTCGGGTCGAGACATTCTTATTTTTAGTTTTTCTAGAAAAGCATCGCCCAACTCTCGGGATTCGAAAACTGTTAAACCCACAATCTGCTTATCAGCACCGACAGCATACAGTAAACCATAGCCAGTCACAACGACTTCTGAATCAGCGAAAGGCCAATTTTTTACTTCCAACCATTTTAAACAAAACTTTAAATCAAATTTCATGCTGCGGCCTTTCGCAGATTAGCAAAAAATTCTATCGACAAACTTGCAAAGCTTGTTGCTGGAGTTACATCACTGATAATAAAACCAGATTGCCGCTCAAAGGCCGATCCATAATCATTAATACTCTCATCAATTAGCACTTGAATATAAGAAGCTTTTTTGAGCCCTGTTAAATCGACATTTTTTTTGTCTAACACCTGTAATGAGGCTGATTTAAATTTATGTACAGAGACAACCTGAGAAATGATCTCCGGGGAACAAATATATATGTGATTTGGCTTGAGGAATGCATTTGCATCGCGAAGCTCCACAACTTGTCTGTCCGTCCACTGCAAAACATCACCCTCTATACGTTTAGATTCATTATTACTATCCCATACAACCATCAAAGCAGGTGAACGATATTCATTTTTTTGTGCTCGAACAACACTCTCTAATGCAAAACGAGAAGTGGATCCGGCTAATACCACACGAACACATTGAGAAGCATCTGGAATAACAATCTTTTGGCTGATAGAAGCATCAAAGCCGTCAGCAACTTTTTCGCTTGGCATTTGTTTTTGTCGTAATGCCATTTTTGTTTTCATTAAAATTTCATCACTGCTTTTTTCTAGATTATTCATCGCTGGCTTTTCAACGTAATCGAAAGCTCCTAATGACAATGCTTTTGTGGCAAGCTCGACATCTGTTCGATTGACAGAAGAAACCATGATCACAGGAGGATCCACTTTCCTATTATAAAATTTTTCAAGGAAATCAATACCTGAAACCTCTGGCATGTGAATATCCAAAGTAATGACGTCATATTTATTCTTATCAATTTGTTGTCTTGCTTCTTTACCATTGCCTGCCACGTCCACGCGTTCACACAATGGGTCTTGAGAGTATATTTTTTTAATCAACATTTGAATCGTCACCGAATCATCTACGCATAAGACTCGATATTTATTTTGTGACATATGATTGTCGGTACTGATAGGAACCACAACACGTGGTTTTTCTTGTGACAATGTTGCAGCCTTGGCAGAGGCAAGGGGCATTGTTGTCACATTGGTTGCTTTCGTTTTCGCGACTGCAGCTGACGGAACGGGCTCTGCGTGAGTATTTGTAGGTGTAAAATATTGATAACATGATGGACCAAAGGAAGATAAATTCCATCCTGAAAAACGCAATGGCTCTGACATTCCACTGATCATCAAACCTTGATCACGCAAGCGATCGGCTAAAGACAAAGCAATGCTTTTCACATTTTCTTCAGAAAAATAAATAAAAACATTTCTGCAAAACACAATGTCAAATTTTTGTGATTCTTTCCATTTAGCAACTTCTAATAAGTTTAAGACTTCAAATCTTGTTTTTAATTTCAGATCAGGGTGAACAGCCGCAAATTCTTTGATTGGACCAGTGCCGCGTTTCCAATTACCGCTGAGATACATTTGTGGAATGGTATTTACCTCTTTAATAGAATAAACACCATTGCGTGAAAAATTCACGGATTCTGCATCAATATCAGTGCCTACAACCTCAAATGGAATGCCATGTTTTTTTAACAAGTGCAGATCTAAAAACATTGCTAGAGAATAAACCTCTTGCCCACGCGAACAAGCCGCTGACCAAACTCGCATAGGTGCTTTGGTTTGTTGAAATCTGTTTTTCAACCGATCAGCCTGCATTTCGATCCAAGCTTCTAACAATTCAAAATGTGCGAATTCACGAAAGAAAAAAGTATAATGAGTTGTCATTAAACTTTGCAAAGCAGATCTTTCGCTTTTTTCTTCATTTTTAAAGTGAGCCCAATAATGCTCCATTGAGTCTAATCCCAGCTTAAGGATATGACTGCGAATACGGGATTCAAGCATTGAATAATTTTTTTCTTGAACTTGATTTCCAGTCTCTTCACGCACAATTTGTGCCAGACGTAGAACATCTTCTTGGTTGATTTGAAACATATCTTAAAACTCCTCAAAATGTGGGCTTGATGAACTTGGAGTCTGAGACTCACCACCAGCTGCTTTGCTCACAACCACAGCTTTTTGATCACGTTCTGCTTTGCTGATTTTCTTAGATGTCGGAGTTGATTTGCTATGTACAATTTTTGGTTTTGTACTTTTTTGTTTTGAATCAGTTTGTTTATTTACAACAGCACCACCACCATCAACAAAATGAAGTAGTTCTTCAACTACAGTCGAAAGTTCTTGCGCTTGTACATTTAGCTGTTCTGCATGCCCTGCACTTTGTTGAGATACTGTTGAGTTTTGTTGAGTCACTTGATCTAACTGAGAGATCGCTTTATTGATTTCTTGAATTCCTTGAGCTTGCTCTTTGGAAGCATGTGCAATTTCAGCTACCATGACTGTCATATTTTGAGCATTTGATGAAATTTGCGCCAAGGATTCTCGACATTTTTGCGCAGTCGATTGACCCATGACAATTTTGTCTTTGCCGACTTCAACCAATTTATCTACCTGAACTGTTGTTTGCTGAACAATCTCGTTCACTTTCTTAATCGAGTTTGACAACATGTCGGTGATTTCTTTCGCCGCATTCCCGCTCATCTGCGCTAGATTTCCAACTTCTTCTGCGACCACTGCGAAACCTTTACCGTGCTCTCCTGCTCTTGCGGCTTCAACTGAAGCATTGAATGACAATAGTTTTGTCTGAAACACGATATCATTAATTACTTTTGTTTTCTCGCCAATTTCAGAAATGATTTTTACTATCTCTGAAAATTCTTTATTACTGCTTTCCATCTGAGACAATATTTTGTCATTGGTGTCTTTGATGTCATCGATAGCGTGCATCATGGCATCCACACTGCGTGAGCCATCTTCTGTTGATTTTTGATTGTCATCAACTGCTGTTTTAACCTTTAATGCGCTATCAGCATTCTGATTGACCATAGCCGAAATTTCTTCGACTGAAGCCATCGTCTCTTGCAGGCTTGCTGCTTGCTCGGTTGAAGCTTCACTCAACTCTGTTGCCGATGCAGCACTGTGCACGGATACATTTGAAACTTCTTTGCTATTAATTTTAAGTTTGTCTATCGCTTGAGAAATTGTTTTTGATAGATTTTTGATAACCATGAATGACACGGCAGAGCCTACCAATAAGCTAAAAACTACTATCAGAAGACTTAGCATGTTAAGTATATTAGCATCTGCCAAACCTTTGACTTTGTCATCATCTGCAGCTTTTTCTATTTCATCACCTAGCTTATCAAATTTTTCTTCTAAGACTTTGAAAGCTTTTTCGAAGTCTTCCATTTTTGCATGTGCTTGATCCTTTTGCGAAGCAAGCGCTAGATCTACGACAGCCTTGGTAGCAGTCACGTAACTTAAAACTGCAGGCTTAGAATCGACAACTGCTTGTTTTACTAAATCATCTATTGCTAAGCTCTCAACTTCATCAATATATTTGATAATACTTTTTGAACTTGTATCAAACTCTTCTTGTACAATTTGTTTATTTTCCGTATTTATTCCTTGAATTGAAACAAGTATTGCGTGATAGGCTGTTGCTCTCAAATTGTCATGCATAATATCCGCAAGAGTCATATTACGAATCATCGGCAAATGCACACTGTCAAATATCTCAAGATCTTTTGATAACACCGTCGTTGCATATTTACCAACGCCACCAACTGCAACAATAATTGCCATCAAAAAACCAGACAAAATAAAAAGTTTTCTTTGCACAGACCAGCGATTCATCTTTCACCTCACAATAAATTCATTACAATATTCTTAAATCTTATTAAAAATTCTCAAAATCTTCATGTGAAGCACTTGGAACATCCAAGTCACCAGCAACTTTCGCTAATGGTTTCTCGGAAAGAGTTTTCATTTGTTCAATTTTATTTTTTGCATTTTCTACGCGTTTAGAATTAGCACCTTTAAACGGCACGACATTGCTAAACGTTTTTTTTGCAGAAACAGCCTCTAATGACTGATCACCCTCAACAAAAAACACTAATTTTTGTAATGTTTCAGTCAATTCAATGGACTGTTTATTCAACTGATCAGCCTGGGCAGAACTGCTTTGCGCTACATTTGAATTTTGCTGCGTCACCTGATCTAATTGCCCCATGGCTTTATTAATCTCTTGAACACCTTGCGCTTGCTCTTTAGATGCATGTGCAATTTCGGCAACCATACTTGACATTGTTTTAGCATTTTCTAATATTTGCTCCAAAGATACACGACATTTTTGCGCAGTCGATTGACCCATGACAATTTTGTCTTTGCCGACTTCAACCAATTTATCTACCTGAACTGTTGTTTGCTGAACAATCTCGTTCACTTTCTTAATCGAGTTTGACAACATGTCGGTGATTTCTTTCGCCGCATTCCCGCTCATCTGCGCTAGATTTCCAACTTCTTCTGCGACCACTGCGAAACCTTTACCGTGCTCTCCTGCTCTTGCGGCTTCAACTGAAGCATTGAATGACAATAGTTTTGTCTGAAACACGATATCATTAATTACTTTTGTTTTCTCGCCAATTTCAGAAATGATTTTTACTATCTCTGAAAATTCTTTATTACTGCTTTCCATCTGAGACAATATTTTGTCATTGGTGTCTTTGATGTCATCGATAGCGTGCATCATCGCATCCACACTGCGTGAGCCATCTTCTGTTGATTTTTGATTGTCATCAACAGTGTTTTTAACTTTAACTGCACTTTCAGCATTTTGATTAATCATTGCTGAAATTTCTTCGACTGAAGCCATTGTCTCTTGCAGACTGGCTGCCTGCTCTGTAGCCGCTTCGCTAAGCTCACTTGCCGATTTAGAACTGGTCGTAGAAGCTGAAGACAATTCAGTACTTGTGTGATTTAAAATTCCAATAAGCTTTCCAAGGTTATTTGCAATCATAGTTCCGAATAAATATGCAATAATACCAATCAAGAGAGTTCCAAAAAATAAAATTCCCAACGTATAATAAGTCAACTGATTAAGACCTGCGTAGACTTCCGATGAATCCAACTCAGTTAACAAATACCAAGTTAAATTTTTAATTTTCAATGGTCTATAGTAACTGAGAGTATCTACACCATCATAAGCACTACCACGCATTACACCAGTCTCACCTTTTTTCACGTGCGAAATTGAATCACTTTCAAATGTTAATTTTGAATCTGAAGCATATGATGCGGCTACTGTATGCGTGTCTTTATTTCTGAAAGTATCCGCCCGAAGTTTCATGTCTTCGCCAAGCAAAACAGTTTCACCTCTTTTGCCTAAACCTTCACGAGCACCAGCCGCAGCACTGATTTTATCCAGTGGCAATTGTATCATCAAACTGCCGACATATTTACCGTCTTTAAAAATAGGAGTTGCGGCGAATGCTGCCGGATCATCATACGACGGCGCATATGGAGAAAAATCTTGAATATAGACCTGTCCTTTTTCTAGTTTTTTTGATTCTTCAAAAGCTTTCGCCAAAGAAGATTCTGACCATGCCCCCGATTTTAATGAGCTAGCGAAATCTGTTTCTTTAAAAACTGTATAGACAACTCGCCCCTCTTTATTCACCAAAAACATGTCATAGAGTGAGTGATGTACCAGATATTCCCTGTATTGAGGGTGATATTTAGAGTGCACATGTGCGTAGGTCGTATTGCGATGAGGCGTCATCATCAGGTCTTTTTTGCCCAGTGGATTTTCATTATTCACAATCAATTCCAATTGTGCCGCTATGGTTGCATCATCTATTTTTTTAAACAGCTGATCCGTATCAAGCTTTTTACCTTTATTTTTTTCCGTGTATGTCGCTAAAAAATTTTGTGTGTAATATTTTAAGACACTCTCTCGAGATTTACTTTTCCAATCTACAGATTCTGTTTCGGTCGTAGATAACTTGTAAAATGCTTCATCAAATTTCTCTAAAGCATCTATGGCCAAATCAGTTCCTGCAAAATCCACGATTCCTTGAGATTCCCCATCTAAATACGACGAAATCCCATTGGCTTTTGAATCACCAAGAACCTTGACTCGCTCAAAAGCTTGCTGGGTGATTTCTTCTGAGCCATGTTTATAAGAAATGTAACTGCTGATCACCAGTGGCGTAACACCAACTGCAACAAATGTGCATATAAGTTTTGCTCTGAGACTTAAATTTTTTTTCATATTTATCCAACCTTTACCAATTAAGCTGCTGGCTGATGTTGTATTGTTTTATATTTTGCCAAATCTAATAGCTGTCCAACATTCACAGTCAAAACGAGATCATCACCGGTTTGAATGACAGAGCCTATAAAGGCACGAGCTGGATCATCTTCTTTTAAAGGAGCTGGTCTGATCATGTCTTCTTGTGCATGCAACACACGAGTCACCTCGTCGACGATCATGCCAACATTCACACCCATTTGCTCAATCACAACGACCACCTCTTGATATGTGTCGTCTTTATCGCGAGCTTTAGCAGATAATTTCTTTCTCACATTAAAAACGCCAAGAATTTGCCCACGTAAATTCATCATTCCCTCAAAATGCACTGGCATATTGGGAACCAAAGTCACCTCTGGTTTTTGAATAACTTCTTTTACGGTCAACAGTGGGATTGCGTATAGCTGTCCACCTAAACGAAATTCCATGTATCTATTATCGGTAATTACTGTTGTCATGCGGCTCTCCTTGTCATTTCTTTATCTAAACCTTGTGTTATTTTTCCATTTAATAAATCCACTGGACTGATGATCAATGTAGGCAAACCGTCCCCAAGAACGCAGCTACCAATCCAACCCTTTTGTGAATGAATTCCGTTACCGAGCGGCTTGATCACAACCTGTTGTGCTCGCACGATATCGCGCACAACCAGTGCCATTGGATAATCCCCAATGTTAACTATCAATCCAGTACCATCTTCTTTCGGTGCTGATTTTTTCCCACCAAGGACTTCGTCTAAATCAAACATCGGCACAACAGTTCCACGCAATTCAAAGCAGGAACCAATACCCAGTTTACCTTGATGAATTTTCTGTGATTTTAAATTTATAGTCTCTTGCACTTGGCTCAATGGCACAACATAGCGATTGCTTTCTGAAGTAATAACCAAGCCTTCGATCACGGCCAATGTTAAAGGGATTTGCATTCGAAAAACGCTGCTCTTGCCAACAGTTGTTGTGACATCAACTTGCCCACCAATTTTTTCCACATTGGTTTTCACGACATCCATTCCAACACCACGACCACTGATTTCACTGGTTACAGCTTTGGTTGAAAATCCTGGATGAAATATCAAATGTATAATTTGTTTTTCAGTCATCGACTGATTGGCTGTAATTAATTTTTTCTCAATAGCTTTTTTATAAACTATTTCCGAGTTGATTCCTTTACCATCATCGCGAACTTCGACTACCAAATGATTGCCTTCATTCGAAAATGATAAAAGAACTCGGCCTTGTTTGTCTTTACCTGCACTCAGTCGATCTTGAGTTGTTTCTAAACCGTGATCGACTGCATTTCTTAAAATGTGAATCAATGGATCTGCCAATCTGTCCAATACAGATTTATCGATATCCATCTGCTCACCAATCACATCTAAACGTACATCTTTATCCAGTGCATTCGCTGTGTCTCTTACCACTCGCTGGAGTTTCTGCACCATCGGTTTCACTGGTAACATACGAAGACTCATCGAAAGACCTTGAATATCTTTTGAAAGTTTCACCATTTGTTGCATCGATGCGCTGAGTTTTGAATTCATAATATTTGTTGATTGTTGTTGAATCACTGATTGCAAAACAATCAGCTCGCCAACGTAATCATTCAGCAAATCGATTCGAGATAAATTAACACGAATGACTTCGTCTTCTTTACCACCCTTATCGTTTTTG
>CAZMVK010000105.1:0-13069 GCA_964569545.1 uncultured Bdellovibrio sp. | reverse complement strand
GATAATCGAATATGATAAAAAACATACAATGGGCAAATTTGCCCCACTTTGGTCGTTAAGTCTTTTCCTAGATCTGCCGTTTGTCTGGCAAGATGAAAGACTTAATAAAACACCTGCTCCTATTTATTACCTTCTGGCTCCCACATTCAACCATGGCTGGTACTTTTGAGCATTGGCACATTGGTCTAGAGAAAGAATATAAGACACTGTTGATCGTCAATACGGATTCTCACCCGCATACGATTTGGCTGAGCAGTCCGATCAAAGATGCCGAAACTATCATCGAAGAGAGCTTGCAAATTGAAGCCTTTGAAACCTTTGAATTGCCATTAAATGATTATCAAGAGCAACCCTGGATTCACATCAAATCACCCAATTTGGATTCGCGAAATAAATCAAACCCTCAACCCATTTTTCTACAAATTTCTACTCAATTTGGCGACAGTTTTTCGGTCAATCCAGGCAGCTCCAGTCGTTGGAAAATCAGAAACACAAAACAATCTGATTTAGTATTATTAAATTTAGCCCCGTTCCCACAGACAATTAAAATTCAAACTCAAGACATCATTCCACAAATAGACACTCTTATGCTTGGCGCTTTTGAACGCAAACGTGTCCCTATGAATGAACTTAAACATGTTGGCAACAGCTCTTCGATGTTAGTTATCGAGGGTGAAGCACAAATCAGCGGAAGCCTTGTCGCATTGAGCGAAAAAATCATGGGCGGATCCAAATCTTTTATTGCCGACACCAACCCCGTAACAACGCACCCAAGCTCCCACAATAAATCACGCTATTATCTTTTGCAGGATTCCATGAAAACCTCATCTTATGTTGTTGAGTTACAAGATCCCACAATGATTGCAGAAGCAAACAGGCAAATTCAAACTCCTAATATGCTCCACAGTCGAATTCTAATCGCACAAGTTGATTACAACTCAGATCAAATAAATAGAAATTTATTAGCCGCGGATAAAGCCATTTGGTCTTGGCATGTCAGCAAGGCCATTCGATTTGCACAGGTCGCCTCTCAAGAATGTGATGGCAATCCCGAGATGCTAGAAGAGTACTTAAAACTGTGGAAAGAAGCTCAGATGCCGATTTGTTTTTGGAATTATCGTATCAGTCGAGAACTAAATATAAACGAAATTTCGAATCCATAATTTTTGATTCTCAAAATTTTAGACCAAATTTTAAATTACAGAATCTCGTTTTGAAACAGTTCTCGGCACTCTGTTATCATTCCAATCCATCTCCTAACAATTTAAGCGAAAATCTCTCATTTGATCGCTGTTTTTAGACGATACAGTTATACTGGAGTTCGTTCTGGGGGAGATATGAAATCTTACAAAAAGATTGTGAAATCTGTTCCATCTACGTTTTTAATCGTTAGTGGATTTGTATTTTGTATTTTGATAGCATTTCAAAATTGCACCAAGGTTAACTTTTCTCAGGACATTTTACCTAGCAACGAAAAGCTTTCCAATGAAGATCTCGTCAAAGCTGTAGACCCAGTCACCTATGAACCTCCGGTCACACCGGCGGGTCCTGTTCATGGAGATATTGTTGGCACCTTAAAACCATTTGCTATTGAAGCTCAAAAAGTTGTGCCTAAAACAAAAATGGTTATCGTCGTAGACAATTCTGGAAGCATGAAGAACTCACAAGACAATCTTGCCAAAGGTGTTGAGAGCATGCTGACCTCGCTTGAAGACCAAATCCAAAGTGGCGTGAATCCAAATGTTGAATTTTATATTGTGACAACTTCGATTCCACAAACTTTTCCAAGCCGATTGTCGGTAAATACAGATTATGTACCTGCAACAAATAGCTATTTATATCGACCAACATTCTATGGCAGCAATATGTATTATACTTTTACCAACAACACATTATATAATGCGCAAGATTTAAATAGCATTGCGGCACTTGAATATTATCAAAACAACACCCGTTTAAATAATTTCGTTCTTCATTATCCGACCAAAGATTTAACTCTTAAACAAAATGAATTAGATACCTTAGTTGGTAAAAATGAACTTTTGCAATTTGGAAATCCCTACAATAGTTACGTAGAACCGACGACCGCCACCTACAATAAATTTAAAACGTATATCGGTTATGATTTTACAAATGACAAATATCTGCCCTATGGTTCTCCTTGGACAATACCTAACTATATATACTCGTCCACTGGCACACCCCTGTCATACAAAGCTGATTTTGAATTTAACACCAACTATCCTATTTATAATAAAACCAATCAAGTGATCGGATCTTTGCCATTTAGCAAATTAAATCTAAGCCCTGATGTCTATTTGGATTCTGTAAAATCAGCTGATCGCATATTTAGTTCAGTTAAATTTAATGCTTTCAAAAAAGATCTAACTGATAAAATTAAATACGTTGCGACCAAAGGCTCCAATCAAGAAATGGGTCTGTGCGCTCTTCATCGTTCATTAACAATGTCAGGCGAAAATCAAATTTTTAAAAATGGCGACAGAGCTGCTTTTTTAATTATTTCTGATGAACAAGATGCAATGACAACCTGGAACCAATGTCCACTTAAATATGAAATCGCAAAAGAAACTCCGTTGAAATTTAACATATCCATAAACTGTATTGGCGGCAGCAGTTGCGTGATGCCAACCAAAATGGATGACTATACAGCTAGTTTTAACTGGAAAGTTGAACGCACGCCTGCAAATTATAATGATCCAAAAATTCCGAATCGTTTTTTCAGTTATAGTTACACTTATAATCAAGCTGGTAGTGGGCAACCAAATCTACAATACTATTATTATATTAATGTATCCTATGCGAATGGATATGCACCATTTTTAAATTCTGAAGGCAGAGCTGTTGCTTTGAAAGATGGTAAAGACGGAAGACCACTTGAAATTCTTTATGCAACATTAAACATGAATTTAAGTTACAATCAGTATTTGACCTCCCCATATGTGTTACATGAATTTTTCACAGCAGAACAAGCTGCTGCATTGCCAACTGCTACATTATATGGAGACAAACAAATTATTTGTCGAGATCAAGATCTGCTAGCAATTCGTAATGCCTTGCTAAAGGACAATCCAGGTTTCAAAACTGTTTACGACAATTCTCTAGACGCCGACAAATCAAAACTGACTAGCAATTGTATCGTGCGTTTAACATCAACAATTGTTAATGGTGGCACTGGCCCCAATAGAACTTATTTTTCTCTACCGGCAGTAAGCAATGACCAATGTACGGCTATCAGTTTAAATTATCAAAAGGGTGTTTCCTGCACCGCAGATGAAAAATTAACTCTCGAAAATCAATATTGTGGTGTCGGCGCCAACCGCCAAGACAATTGCGTCATTACATCTTGTATAGATGCCTGCTCACCAGCAGCAAAATACCTAGAACAACAATCTGCACTTTTTTCATTTAAGACATCAGATCCTGATTTTGCCGCGAACTTTAAAGCTGGATATAACAAGCCATTTCAGGCCGGGGATTTAGCTTATAGCTATTTGGGATATGTTGGCAATATAACTTATAAAGCATATAACACCTATGAAGCTTTTTTAGCAGATAAAATAATTCTCGCAACTGCAACCCCTGCTAATGGTGTTACTGTATCCATCAATAAAACGCCAAATCCTACTTCTGGAACAAAAACACTCTCACAAATTACCACGGACTTTAGTGAAACATTAAAATCAACTGATATAGGGGTTCAGTCCAAAGTAGATGGTCTCTTTACCCCTGTTATCTATGATTCAAAAACAATGACGCAAATTCAGTTCGTTGCAAAAATGAAAGAGCAATTAATCACAAGCTTTCACCTGCGGGCTAAAAAATTATTTAATAATAATTATTTTATTTCTGCCATTGTCATCCCTAATGACGGCAAATATGCAAACGGCATGTGCCCGGGCACACCTTTAACGGAAGAACAATCGCCGGGATCAGCATATTTACAATTGCTAGATGATGCCTATTTTACAAATAACATTTCAGTCAACGGACAAGTCGTTACCAATATCGACACCAACCGAAAAGCATTTGCGGATATTTGCACAGGTGATTTTACACCGGCCTTAGCTCCACTAAAGGATTTTATCACCAACATGGCGAAAAATATTTATGCTCTTGCGATACCTACAGGCAGAGAAATCCATAGCGTTATTGTTTCACGTACTGATTTAAACAACAAACCTATCGAGATTATTTTATCGCAAAATGATTGGGCTTTTGATGGCAAACAATTAGAAGTTAATATCGACAAAATTGAAATCGGTGACAACCTCACCGTTAATTTAACAGTACCAGCAACCACTGTTGATGTTAGAGCGCCTGCCAGCCCACCACTATGATAGTGAGGCGCTGGTTGAAGCCGATTGACCGCGGGTTTCTTCGACAAAAACTTTAATTTTTTCAACTCCGTAAGCAGCAAACTGCTGCAGAAATTCTTGTGCTAAAATTCTTGAAAGCTGCTCTACCGAAGTATTTGTGACAGGCAACAAATGCACTTCGTTTTTTGGAAAAACATAAAACCGATCTCGAAATCGGACCTCTAATGATTGCTCTGTTGTTTTGAAATTCATATCAGGATGGTCCTTGGGCAACAGCACCATCTCATCCCAAATATCCAGTCGCTGTTTGATAGCTTTTTTGAAAACATTAAAATCAACAAAAAAACCTTGTTTAGCCCAGCTGGTTTCGCTTGGCACCTGAAGATCGACACGGACTTGGTAATTATGGCCGTGTAGCTTTTCTGCCGAGTTCTCATCAAATATCAGAAAATGAGCCGATGAAAATTTAAAATTTTGCTTGTATAGATGTAATGTTGTATGTGAGTTTTGTTTGATCATAGAAAGTGAATTTAGCATGAAATTTGAACTGAGACAGCAATTTCGAATCGAATCCGCCCGCTTTTTGCCATTTTTACCAGAACAACACCCCTGCCGTCAGATGCACGGGCACAGCTTTATGATTACCTTACGTCTGATCGGCGAAAGTGTTGAACCTATTGGCTGGGTTCGCGATTATCACGAAATTCAAAAATCTGTGGAGCCCACCCTTAAAAAATTAGATCATCAAGTTTTAAACAAAGTCCCAGGCCTTGAAAATCCAACCTCTGAAAATCTAAGTTATTGGCTGTACAATGAAATCAAAAAAACCATCCCCGAATTGGTACAGATCATAGTTGCTGAAACGCCATCAACTGAATGTCGTTATCCTGTTTTATCGTCAATCTGACGTTAAAATAACCAAAACTATATTCAAATTATAAAAATTCGCCGCCCATTTTGACTGACTGACCAAGGCCAAGATCTTCTGATTTCTTGCCACTGGCCAAAGACTTTTCAAACAATGATGTGACTTGTGACGAGTAAATCATAACCACGGTACTGCCCATATGAAACATTCCAAGCTCATCACCTTTTTCGATCGACAGTGTTGGATTTAAAGTTTTATGTAACACGGACTCGTTTTGCCAAGGTTTTGTATTGGTTAATATCGATGAATCAAAACTCAAACGAATTTTTCCTACATTCGTAGCCCCAACAAAAACCAATAAACATGGCCCCAATTCTGTTTCAATACGCAATACCACTCGCTCATTCACTGCAAATAAGTTTTCGATATTGCTAGTGCTCCACTGATTGACTGGCCATAGATGCCCAGGGATGTGCATAATATCTGTGATCACACCTTTTACAGGACTGTGCACACGATGATAATCAGTAGGACATAGGTAATAAGTAGCAAAAAACCCCTTTGAAAACTCTGCTGACCATTTTGTATTTTGACAAAGATCGCTGACTGAATACAAACGATCTTTTGCCTGAACACATTTGCCATTTTGCAAAGGTCCCATTTGCGAAATCACACTGTCAGCTGGATGAACCAGGGAAGTGAAAGCGATCGGGCGAACCCCAGGTTTCAGTTTACGCACAAAAAAATCACCAATGCTTTGATATTGATCCAGTGTTTTTTCAGCCTCAGAAATATTGATTTTGTACATTCCAGCAAAGACCCGAATCGTCAGCTGAGAAAAGGTTTTTGATGGCCAACGAACATGCATCATTAAGCCTGCAAGATAACTGAGCCATTTTTTAGGAAAAAAATACAAAATCCACATAACAATCACTCCCGGTTTGCAGAACTGCATTTACTCAAACTTCCTGTAACATTGCAACCATCACCAGTGTTGCCCTGCAGACAAAAACGCTGTAAGGTGCGCGAACCGATGGCAAAAATATTTAATAATCTCGAAATTCCAATTGAACAAGATCTTGAAGACAAACTGGCTTACCTTGTCCCCTCTTACGGTGAATATCGTATTTTGCGACAAAGTGTTGATGCCAGACGAAGACACTCGCCTCATTTTGTCTATTCCGTCGAAGTCGCTGAAAATGGCGAAAAACTGGAAAGACCAACCTTTCCGATTGAAAAAATCAAAACTACAAAATATGAACGCCCTTTAATTATCGGCACCGGCCCGGCAGGATTGTTTGCAGCCCTGCGTTTGGTTGAGCGAGGAATATCCTGCGTCCTTTTTGAACGTGGAAGCGAATCCGAAAAACGCATGAAAGGCATCAACCGCTACTGGCGTTATGGAGAACTGGATCCACGCAACAATGTTTGTTTTGGCGAGGGCGGCGCTGGTTTATACTCTGATGGAAAACTGATCACTAGAATCAAAAGCCCTGAAATTCCCTATGTCATGCACCGTTTGGTTCAGTTCGGTGCCCCAGAAGAAATTCAATGGTTATCAAATCCTCATGTTGGCAGTGATCGCATCCGCAGGGTGATACCTAAACTGCGCGAATATTTAAAAGCCAACGGCTGTGAGATTCGCTTTGAGACCAAGGTTGAAAAACTTTTAACTGAGGGCGAACAAATTGTTGGTTTGCAAACCGAGCACGGAGATGTTTTTCGATCTCGTCATGTCGTCTTGGCGACAGGGCATTCGGCAGAAGACACCTTGATGCATCTGCATGAGATTGGCGTTCGATTGGATGGAAAATCATTTGCCATGGGTTTACGGATTGAACACCCACAACATCTGATTAATGAAATTCAATTTCGCGAATTCGCCGAGCATCCAAAACTGGGAGCTGCGAATTACAAATTAACATATCACGATCAGGACAGCGGCGTTGGTGTCTACAGTTTCTGTATGTGCCCAGGCGGTTATGTATTATCCAGTGGCACCGAGGCCGATGGCATTGTCTGCAATGGCATGAGCAATTACAAACGAAACTCTCCCTATGCCAACGCAGCGATCGTGATTTCGATAGATCATCAAAAACATTTTGCCAATGATCTGATGGGTGGAATGAAAATGCGACGTGAGCTTGAACAAAAAGCCTTATCCGCGGTTCGCGCACGTGGTGGCAGCAAAGAGCTCCCGGCACAAACTGTGATGAATTTTATGAATGATCGCACTGCGATGTCGGCACAAACGACGTTGCCTGGATCCTCACCATCAGGAGCAATGGCCGTATCACTGAATCAGATTATGCCAAAATTCATGAGCCAAAAAATCCGCGAAGGTTTGCAAGTATTTGATGTCAAAATGAAGGGCTTTTTATCAGAGAAAGCACAACTCTATGGTGTTGAATCCAGAACCAGCTGTCCTGTGCGAGTGACTCGCAATAATGACACTCTAGAGAGCACTTCGCACAAGGGCTTGTATCCATGTGGCGAGGGCGCTGGATACGCTGGAGGCATCACCTCGGCAGCCTGCGATGGCATCGCTGTGGCCGAGAGCATTTGTCGAGAGTTATCAAAGGCGTAAATAAAACATACCTTTGGATTTTTGCAAGTTCGACCGATTATATCGGTTAATTTTTTGCATGTCTTGTAATTCATATTACCCTTTAAGGAAATAGAGATTTGATTTGATTCGGGTCAGTGGACAATATTGCCATTTGAATCGAATTTTTGTATTCTGCTATTGTAGCTGTCGGCAACAAAAAGATTATTCATAGGATCACATCTCAAACCGTAAGGGGTATTGAAATATCCATCTGCAAAACCAGAAGTTCCAACTGTCGAAATAAACGCACCAGTTGAATCAAATTTTTGCACACGCATTAATGAGCCATCGCTAATATATATATTTCCTGTCGTATCTACGGCAATTCCAGATGGTAAATAAAATTGTCCATTAGCTGTACCTAAAGATCCAAATTTCATTAAAAAATTTCCGTTAGAGTCAAATTTTTGAATACGTCGATTTCCCAAATCTGTGACATACAAATTGTTTGTGTTGTCCACGGCCAACATCCCAGGATTTTGAAACTGTCCATCGCCTGAGCCCGCGCTGCCAAATTGTGAAATATAATTTCCATTGAAATCGAATTTCTGCACTCGATTTAAGGCTAAATCTGCTATATATATATTATCTAATGAATCCAAGGTGATCCCGCCAGGCATCATAAACTGACCATCCCCTGTTCCATAACTGCCAAACTGTAAAACGTAAGAGCCGCTAGAATCAAATTCTTGCAAACGATTATTTCCACTGTCTGCAACCCAAACATTGTCATAAGAATCAACCATGATTTCATTACCAAACCCTGAAATACTAAATTGTGAATTTCCAGACCCGGCGCTGCCGATTGTTGTCAATAACAAGCCCTCGGCACTGAACTTACGAATTTTATTATCACTTCCAGCTACAAAAACATTTCCATTGCTATCTACAGCTACGGATGAGGGTGAACCAATAACGACTGTATAGGACGACGGATCGATAGGGCCGATGGATGCCAGATACTGACCCGTATTACTCATTTTTAATATTCTAGAATTGTCCACGACATAAATATTGCCAGCAGAATCTTTATTCATCGACGAGGCTGAATTAAATTTAACATCGTCAACATCTGGAAATACATAAAGAATTGATTTAACATCACCAGCAGATGTAAATTTAGTAATGCGTTGAATATCACGAACATAGATATCTCCGGCCAA
This sequence comes from uncultured Bdellovibrio sp., assembly GCA_964569545.1. Lineage (GTDB taxonomy): Bacteria > Bdellovibrionota > Bdellovibrionia > Bdellovibrionales > Bdellovibrionaceae > CAZMVK01. The sequence goes on along the minus strand of CAZMVK010000105.1, from coordinate 4,093 downwards.
GGACACCGCCACGGTGGTCGCGCTGCTCATTCCCCCCTCCGTAGTAGCTTGGGTACCCGTTCCCATCGACAACAATAAATTTCCAGATGAATCATACTTGTAAACATAAGAATTATAATAAACACTGAGATAAAGATTACCGGATAAATCAACATCAATTCACTCGCAATGAAAACCAGAAATCAAAGTGGAAACATAATTACCAGAAGAATCAAATTTCAAAATGATATTACCATAATCAACAATATAAATAACTCCAGTAACCTGATTTATAGCTATGGCCGTGGGCGATATAGCGCTAGCAACAATCGCTGTAAATTTCGATTGAAATGCACCGGAAGAATTAAATCTTTGTACTCTGTCGCTTACTCCATCAATAACATCAGTGACTAAAATATCACCCGAAGGAGCTATGGCGATATCACCGGGCATGCCAAAAGTAAATTGACCATCGGCTGTCCCTTGACTGCCAAATTTTAATAAATAATTTCCGTTTGAATCAAATTTTTGAATTCGATAATTTCCCGCATCTACGACATACATATTTCCGGAGGCATCGACAACAATTGCTGACGGATTACTGAGCTCGCCATCACCAGTTCCTTGCGATGCAAAACTTCTAATATAATTTCTGGAACTGTCAAATTTTCGAATCACACCATACGTAGAATCTAGGACATAAAGATTTCCCGCAACATCAGTAGCAATTGGACCTGCTGCTGAAAATTTTTGTATTCGCTGATTTGAAGGATCGGTTGCCCAAACATTTCCAGAACCATCAACCAGAACAGATCTGGCACCATTAATTCCGAATTGACCATCTCCCGAACCACTTCCACCAAAACTAAGGGTGGTGGCGCCGGTAGAATCAATTAAATTAACATGCTCTGTGCCATCAGCAATATACACTGAACCCAAACCATCAAATGCAAAAGATAAAGCTTTAAACACATAATTGTTGATCCCCAAAGGAAAGGCCCAGCGCCGCCACCGCCAACAGTGGTAGTGGTGGTGTTCGTCGTGGTGGTGGTTGTCAACAACGATGTCAATCCGGCGATAGTTGGTTCAACCAATATTTCTTTATTTTTGAAAGAACAAGCTATTTGCAGAAACAACAAACAAGAGATTGTTATTAAATAAAATATATTTTTAACAAACTGAATTCTAAAAATAGAAAATCGTTTTGATACAAAATCAAAACATCTGAAATAATTTCGTAAGAAAAAATAATTATCCCCTATGATCACCTAGACTTATCGGCAGATTCCCGATAGAGACTTTAGTCTGTATTGAGACGTCCCAAAATGAGAAATTTAAATAAATTTAGGCAATACCATGCTTGCCTGCTCAGTTGTTTTAAAATTATTTTTATTAATTCATGAAGATCAACTAAATCTCATTGATGCTCTGAAGAACAAAATATAAAGTTAACTAAAATTGTGTTTTGTGTTTCTTATGCCCTGTTTATAAAATCGAGGAATAACGTGGATATTAAAAAAATTGGTATAGTGGGCTTTTCGCTAGGTCTTGGACTTGGAGCAGTTTTACTTTTTCAGAATTTTACGACGTCAAATAATAAACCAATTTTATTGAAATCCCCATTTACTATTCAAGCATCAAACTTAGTAGATTTATTTTTAGATATAAATGCAAACAATAATGGAGACAAACCACATACTGAAATTCCTCCTTTCGTAATCGCTGGCGGCTGGACAAGTTTGTTTATTTCGACTGGGCAAAGTTATCAATGTTCCTTTGCGATTAATCCACTCCTTGGCAATGGCACTCTAACATTTCCATTTTCAAGTGCCTCTAATCAATGTTTTAAAATCACTCAACCTGAGCACCAAGTTATAGATGGCCCTCAAATCTATAATAGTAAACAGCAGTGGAAGCGTAATTATGCTGGAACTTTTGGTGGTTTTATCAATGATTCATCATTATGGACCATTCATCACGGCGAAAATAAAAATGAATATATTCCAGGAGTCGGACATATTCGAAATTCTATCAACGATGACTTTGACCCAAACTGTTGGTCTGGATTTATTTCTGGCAAATGGATTGATTGTCCCGATTCATATAATGCTTTCATTTATATGCAAAAAAGAGGATGGAGTTCCAATAGTGGCTATGGAAATATCTTACAAAAAGAAACTTCACCTATTATTTGGCCAAGCTTAGGATATTTGACCTTATCTGAAAAAGGTATATTGAGAAAATCTTCTCAAGGCGTTCGACATCCATCTATTTTTCGAGAAGGCGAATGGCTATACGTCTTTTATCAAGATACTTTACCTTTAATAACTGACAATATCTCAAAAAAATTTACGAATCTGTTTACGGATCCAAGTCGACGACCAGGATTCAAAGTTGCACGAGCTCCTATTTCAAGCTTAGGCTCGGATCAGAATTTTAAGGTTTTATTCAATGGCACATTTAGTGAGCCAGCCTTGCCTTTATCGAGTAATTTCAGAGATAGCCTTAAAATGATTGGACCACGAGGAGATTTGCTTTTACCTGAAGCTCTTAACGTTCAAAAGTTTAATGTCAGCAAACTGATTGGCACACAATGGTATATGGCGGTAGTAACTTACAATAACTGGTCAGAACAACCGAAAATGGGCTTGAGTTTTTCTAAAAATTTAACCAATTGGACGTCGGTTCAGGAAATTTTCAGAGGCGAAAACAATGAAAGATTTGGAATGCATTATGCTTTACCAATGAGTTTAGATGGGACATCGAATACTTTAATCAATCCAAATGGATTTTACATTATTGGAGTTTCTGTCACTGGCATTATGACTCGAGCAAAAATTACTTTAAAGTAATTCCGATGTGGCACTTTTTTTAAAAAAATTCTTTTTTATTACCAATCCGTTCTATGTTTAACAATAATTTTGATAATTCCACATAAAGAAAAGGGTATTCATGAAAAATCAGAAAAAAGTTTTTTTACAAATTTCATTTTTTGTAACATCCGTTATTCTTTTGTTTTTATTTCAGAATTTTATATCAAATCAAATTGACTTACCTCAGCCCACATCAATTAATTATTTTGGCTATTATGGGTCAGCAATGAGTGGGGTTGGCACTGGAAACTATATCAATGAGGTTAAAGGATTTTCCAACACTATATGGATTAGGGGCGATACAACTTCTGAAGTTGTTGATAAATTAAAATCTGCACAAAAACAAGGGCTAGCAACTATTCTGATGGTACAAAATGTTTTTTTTCCCATGGAATTCATCATTTATTTACTCAGATTACAAAACTCGATTTCAGGATTTTTATAATGCCATCAGACCATATAATTATATGATTTCTGCTTATTATGTATTTGATGAACCTTATTGGAACAATCTACAACCTAACTGGAAAAAAAATGACCCTATTAAATTACAAGCAAACCTGACCGACGCAATTACAACGATCCAACAAATTACACAGGGAAAACCAACCGCCATCTTTTTTTCATACAAAGAAGTTACAAGTAATATGCTAATACCAAAAAATCTTAATTGGTTAGGTTTTGACTGTTATGTCACAGACCCAAACTGTACAGACTCCGTAATTACTGATTATTTTAATTTAATTGCAAAAATTAAATCACCTCAACAGAAATTAATAATTGCCTTAGATAGTTTTTGGGGAGGACCAAAATCTCCCACTTTGACTGATGAACAAAAAGTAATACACAGAATTCGTCTGTGGCAAAAATTAATAGTCTCTTCTAATCAAATTATCGCACTTTTTCCATTTTTATTTCAAACGGATTCGCATCAAGAACTATGGGGTGCCCAGTCTATGCCCAACGTGCTAGGCTGGCTTCAGATATATTATTCTGCTCTTAAAGGTGACGTAATATGCAGCGTAAATGACCTTGTTCGACTGGATCCTACTGGGAAAATTTCTGATCGTTGGGTGAACGCTCCGATGTGCCTGCCCCAATGTGAAAACAACGATTACGTGAGAAGAGGAGCTACTGGCCATGAAACTGATCGCTGGGTAAACGCCTATCTTTGTATTGGCAAATAATGTCCGATTTCACCGATTTGACCACCCAAATTTCACCAAGTTTGACCACCCCAT
>CAZMVK010000104.1:11261-13121 GCA_964569545.1 uncultured Bdellovibrio sp. | reverse complement strand
CGACCAAAGTGGGGCAAATTTGCCCATTGTATGTTTTTTATCATATTCGATTATCAACTTCTTTTCATCATGTTTCAAAAATAGAAAATACCTATCCAAAGTCCAGTTCTATTTGTAATGGTGTATGCATGAATAAAGTATTTTCTAAAATGACTCTTGTTGATTTCGCTTTGTCTCAGCTCAAGTTGCCTCTGAACGAGCAGCGTCCAGTTATTATTCATTCATTTTCAGGTGAAGCGTTGATAATGGAAAGACTAAAAGAAATGGGTATTTATCCTGGGCTTGAATTGCAAGTTGCGGGACGGGCTCCATTTCGCGGTCCATTTTTATTTCGCTTTGGTAACACAGTATTAGCTCTTCGTGCTGAGGAGGCCGTGTGCGCAATAGTTCAATTGTAAATTCAGATATGAATGTTGGTGATCAAAATAAATCAGCAAAAAATTGTGAAAAATGGGTGGCTTTGGTTGGCGCTCCTAATTCTGGAAAAACTACTTTATATAACTGGCTGACCAATTCAAAATTTAAAACTGTAAATTACCCCGGTGCCACAGTCGAATATTCGGTTGGTAAATTAGCAGCACGTTATGGCGATGAAAAAGAAAGTTTTTCTGTCATGGACACCCCGGGGACCTACAGTCTTTTTCCAAAAAGTTTAGACGAAGAAGTTACCTTGAAAGCTATTTATGAACATCCACAGTTTGAATGTTCACCGCATATTATTTTGGTAGTCGATGGAACTCAGATGGCTAGGCATTTATTAGTAGCACAACAAATGAAAGAAGCCGGTTTTCATTTTGTGATTGCTTTGACCATGGCTGATTTATTACGAAAAGAAAATGTTCAATTAGATCTTAGTATTTTAGAAAATCAATTTTCTTGTAAGGTAATTGCCATTGATGGCGTGTTGGGTTCTGGTGTTAATGAATTGGTGACTTTGCTACGACAGGCACCTGTCTATACAAGTTCGCAACAAGTTAAAGCTATTGGTTCATGGTCAGAAATCGTTATGGCCGAAAAAATTCAAATGATAGAGTCTTGTATTAAAAAAGTTCTATCCAGTAAAGATGCCGTATCATCAGAGAAGAAAATTTCGAAAATTTATGAGCTAACTGCAAAAATAGACCGTTTGCTATTGCATCCACTGATCGGGATCCTTCTTTTTGTTTTGATCATGTGGGGCTTGTTTAGCACGATCTATTGGGGAGCAAGCCCTTTAATGGATCTTGTGGATCAGGGTTTTTCTGCTCTAAATAATTTAATTTCTGCTCAGATCAGCGGTTTGCTTGGAGACTTTTTAGCTAATGGTGTGGTTTCCAGTTTTTCAGCAGTCTTGATTTTTGTTCCGCAAATTTTTATTTTATTTTTTGGTATTGGTTTGCTTGAGTCCTCGGGTTATTTGGCACGAGCCGCCACCTTGATCGATCGACCATTTTCAAAATTAGGTTTGAGTGGTAGATCTTTTGTTCCGGTTCTATCAGGTTTTGCATGTGCCGTTCCTGCGATTATGGCTACTAGAAACATTGCATCGAAACGAGATCGTTGGATAACAAATTTTATTATTCCATTGATGTCATGTTCTGCCAGATTGCCAGTGTATGCTCTGTTGCTTGGATTTTTATTCTATGATCAACCGGCTTGGAAAGCTGGATTTGGTTTAGCCCTGCTTTATATTGGATCTTTGATTGTTGGAACTTTGGCGGCAGCAATAGTGAATAAAATTTTGCAAAAAAATGATGTTTCATTATTTATGATGGAATTGCCAATGTATCGTCGACCGCAGTGGAAGATCTTGATAAAGCAGTCTTTGACTAGAACACAAAATTACGTAAAGCGCGCAGGGCCTGTGATTTTTGTTTTTGC
>CAZMVK010000104.1:1077-11251 GCA_964569545.1 uncultured Bdellovibrio sp. | reverse complement strand
TGTTTTTGCTGTTTTGATATGGGCGGGAACGACTTTTCCAAATTATCAAGCCGACAATCATGAAAAACTACAAAGTAGCTATTTGGGTCAAGCAGGACAAGCAATTGAACCCTTGTTCCGCCCAATGGGTGTTGACTGGAGAGTTGGCGTTGGTTTGATTTCAGCTTTCGCAGCACGTGAGGTTTTTGTATCCTCTTTGGCTGTGATGTTTAATGTCGATGGAGAAGAGGATGCTCAGCGCGAGGGTTTAATTAAGACCATGTCTGAAGCAACATTTTCCACAGGTGAAAAAATATTTACAGTAGCCAGTGTTGTCGGTTTGTTGTTATTTTTTATGATAGCTCTGCAATGTATGTCGACAGTAGCTATTCAGATCAAAGAAAATAGCACCTGGCATTTGGCTATATTGCAACTGGTGGTATTTAATGTTGGCGCTTATGCAATTGCTGTAGCAGTTGTTCAAGGCTTACGTTCAATAGGAGTTCAATAATTTCAGATTTTGTTGATTTACTGTCCGTGTTTTTTGAAAAAACGTCGACGATAAAAGCTTGAGGTTTTTTTCCATAAACTCAAGCTATTCTCTTCAGGGAAAATATTAACGCGAAAAATACTAAACGAATCATCGGCTATATGCAATCCACCACGATCTGTGTTGACCGCAAATCTATAACCTGCTTTTTCGCAGAGCTTAGAAATCTTCTCAGAGGTTGAACCAAAAGGATAAGCAAAAGCAATTATATCTTGTGAAAGATCTTGGCTTAATTTCAAACGAGAATCTTTCATCTCTGCCAAGACTTCAGTTTCTGATAAGCTCGTCAGGTGGGGATGATTAAATCCATGACTACCAATTTCAAAGCAAGCAGGATTTAGTTTTTGTTTTTGCTGTAGATTCATGAGCGGGGACTTGGTTTCCAAAGGGTCTGCTAGATCCCACGAATTTTCAGTGATGTTGTGATTAGCCAAAAGAAAAATGCAGGCTTTCATTTTTCTTTCAAGCAACAATGGTTGCGCCTGAATTAAATTGTCAACGTAGCCATCATCAAAGGTCAGAATCAAAGGTTTATTTGGAAATTCTGAATAGGGTCGTTGCATATCCCAAAACTGTTTTAAATCTGCAAAGCCAATGGTGGTAAATTTTTGTCGATTAAAAAAATCTAAATGTTTTTTAAAACTTTCCACAGTAACAAAAATACGATGTTTTGTTTGAATCTCTTCTTGCGGAATTTTATGATACATCAAAATCGGAATCCACTTGGAATGGTGTCTTTTAAAAATCGCAGCCTTGTATATTTCTAAAATTTTGTTTTGAATTAATTGTGGAGAAAACTCTTCCTGGGCTTTGTTAAAAACCTGCTGGTATATAAGTTGTTGATCAATTTTTTGATCAAGAATTTGTTGATCCTGTTGCTGGTTTATCACTTGCCGGTCTATCATGCCAAGTTTATCAAGTTTGAGGTCTTGCTTTAAAAATTTAAGAGTCTCTGTATTTATTTTTTCTAGATTCAAATTGTTCAAAGATGATGATTGATCAATGTCACCAAAATTACTGGCCAATGCTTGTGACCAAGTTTGTTCAGAAACCAATCCGACTGTTTGATCTTCGCCGACGGCAAGTACAGGTGTTTTGCTGAGTAAACTTTCAATGGCAATACGGCCAGAGCAGATATTGAGATCGTATTGGCTCAGCGAATCTGTTAAATTTTGAATTTGTCCAAGAACTTTGATCTGCTGTGGATATTTTTGGTTCAGTTCATTCAATAGCTTGTAAAACGTCTGTGAAAAACGTTCTGGTTTTGGTGCTACTATGTCAATGTGCAGGTCTGGAAATAACGAGAGCCACTGGTGAAAACAATGCTGAGCGATTTTTTCAATACGTTCGCCTTTGGGGCCAGAGCTTCGTCCTAGCAATGCTATGCTTTTAAAGTTTGTTTTCGCAAGTTGTGAGCTTTTGTTGATTTGGCAAGGATTACGCAAAACTTGGATCGAGTTGGAATTCATTGAAAATTGTTCGACCATTTGTTTTTTTACATTTTCACAAATGGCAATGCACTGTTCGCCGTAGATGTTCATCAATTTCTTAGACATCGAAACATGTTGTCTACCATGTAGAGATGTTACCATGGCAATTTTCAATCCCATTCGTGCCCAGTAGGCATGGCGAACGGCACCGCGAGAGTGGCAATGAATCACATCGATTTTATTTTGCATGATAAACTCACGCAATTGCCAGATGTTATTCATTCGAGTTGTAAACGAGGCCGTAGACAAGGTCAGCCGAGTCCATGTTGTGCTGAGAGGAACATGGACGTTGTCAGAAATCACAAAGACCTGATGCTGATTTTGCAATTGCGATTCAATCAGATTTTGTGCATAGACCTCAGCCCCGGTCAGTTCAGTTTGTGAGAGTAAATGAAGTATGCGCATCAGTTCTATCCTTGCTATCTGTTTGGATTTTACTCTAGAATTTAAAGATGACCAATCTTATATTTTTCAGAGCCAAGGGTTTCTTTTTCGCATTTTGTTTAGTCTGCAGTTTAATAGGCATTTCTGTTGCGACGGCGACTGAAAAAAAGGCGCCAGTTTTTAAAACACTTGAGAGTGATGACGAAACTAGCAAAAAACACAGCCCCAGTGATGCTGACGAGTCCCCGTTAGCAGTCCCAGCAAAAACTTTATCAGAAGACAAAACCAGCAATGATTTGCATGTTCAAGGGGTGGTTCGACAAATTCGCGGGAGTCCCGATACTGATGTTTTTCTGCAAGGCGTACCTGAGAGAATTATCATTCCTGGCAATTCAAAACATAATGAAATCATGAATGAATGTTTGAACTCTATGAAGACAGGAAAAGTCCTCTCATTTACTGTCGATCCAGTCAGCCGTCAGATTCATTCATGGAAAAATTCACCTCCGGCAGGCATGGAATCCAGTTCTAAATAAGATCTCGTACAGATCCCTTCGAAGAATCTTTGATGTGGATATTGTCAGGATTTTATTATTTTGCTTTTTGCGCTTTACTTTTTATCGTTCACGAAGGTACTAAGACCTCACATTTGGGGGTATTATGCGTACAAAATCGTCTGTATTCGGTATTGTTTTCAGTGGCTTAATGGTTCTGACTTCAAGTTTTTCTTTTGCCGAGCAAAGTTCTTTGAATGTGAATGCCACCAGTGCAGGTGGTTCTGCTATTACTCAAGAATCAAAAGCATCATTGAAAGAGGCTTTGAAACCAAAAAAATTCGAAGAAAACACGCAAATCACTGATGCGCAAATGAAGGCTGATGGTGGTTCGCTTTCTCGTTACAGTGTGAAATTAAATATGTCTTATTATGGACCGACGGTGAATGATTTGTCGGTGGATGATCAACCAAATCCAGATGGTTCAGCTGGCGTTTATGCGACTTCGGTAAAAGGTTCTTTGTCAGCAAGATATCGTATGGATTCGCAATCAGCAATCAGCGCAGGTTCTGGTTTGAATGCGCTTTATCCTCGTCGTGGTTTTGAAAGAGTCGATGTAAACAACCCTTACGTTAACTACGATATGTCAAAGCGGTATGGGCAAGGTGATGATTCATTTCAAATGAAAAACTCACTGGGGGTCAACGTGACGACCGTGCCGAATTATCGTGATGCCGGTCAGGTTGCAGGTTTGAACCACGATTTTTCTTTGGTTAAAGATATTTCTGACACTCGTTTTGCAGTGCAAATGGATTCGTCATTTGGTTATTTTATTTATAATCGTGATTATACACGTGCAGATAAAAAAGTTGGTCGTTACAATTGGGGATTATTTCCAGGTGCTAAATATAATTTTTCAGATAAGCTCAATGTTAATACCTCTGTGGCTATTAACTTTTGGAATCCACGTGAAAAATCGAATGAGTTGGTTATTTGGAATAAAACTGTCAGTCAGCGTCTAGGTCTTGGTTATGCATTTACTCGAGATATTTATTTTGCGCCCTATGTGAATTTCTATCCAAAACGTTTGGCAATGGATACAACCACAGTCAATTTCTCAACTGTATTCTCTGTTTTTTAAATACCTTTGGTGGTGAAAACACTTTGAATCAGTGTTTGATACTTGCCTTGAAAATGCGCCAGATCCTCGGCTAAGAAGATGTCTCTAGCTTCGCTGAATCTGGTGCTTTCTGTCAGTTTGAGCAAATGAGAAGAAAACATTTTTTCGAAATCTGCTGGGTTCATATCTGGATGACGATACATTTCCCATAAAATAGAAGCATACGCTGTTCCCATGCCATGAACTTCGCCAGCCGAGAGCTGGTAGAAATTGGCTACTGTCCATTTGCGGACTTGATTTACGTTTCTTGGAATTCCATTTTGTTTTATGCCATTGAGTGAGTTGGCGTAGGTCTCGCCAAGGGCTGTGTTTTGCGAGAATATAAACAAGGCATGCATATCAGCTTGACCTTCATTAATGGCGCTAATGCAGCCGAGCTTGCTTGAGCAAGTGCCCAGTTGTTGTCCCGCATTTTTATCTGAAAGAAACCGACCAACGGCAAATTGCAAATTGGCGTGTCCCATTTCGTGTAAATAAATTTCGGAACTCAAAGCCATTTCGTGAATAGGTTTTCCAGCATTAGTCGCTGCACCTAAAATAATCTGATTTCCATCCCAGTATGCATTGTCTTGTATTTTTTCATTGTAAACATCCACCGGAATGTTTTTGCCCGTGGCAAAAAACGCACCTGTTCGTTTTTTCATTTCAGATTCAAGATGTGAAAGCCACATAAAAACCGAAAGGTGAGAAAGCGCATGATTGGTATCATTTGCATAATTAAACTTGAGGCTGGGAAGCTGTGAAAGATCAATATTGTTGGTGCTCGAAAATAAACGAATGCTCGAGTTTTTCAATTGTGCTGGAGTTCTGCCATTAATGAAATTAAATTTGACACCAATGTACTGTTCATCAAACGTTTGTCCAAAATGAAACCGTTCAGAAAAAGCACTGCCATGAGCAACAACAGGATTTTTAAAAAACAGACAGGCATCATATGAATTGTTATTCATACAGTTTGAATCTGTCACCCCAAGCTCGGTGCGACTGGGTAAAATGTTTGGATTGTCTGCAGGCGCGCTGGTTGTTTGACTGTTGTTTTCGCTGGGGCTGTTGTTTTCCTCTGCAGTGTTTTTTTGGCAAGAAGTGAGAATCAAAGACAAAGTTAAAATCGAAATGAATTTTGCCAATGTCGAGATAATGCCACTGAAACCTTCAGGGTCTAACGTTGTCATTTGAGATTGAATAAGCAAGTTTGTATTTTTCATGTCTCTAGATCTAAGTAGAGGCAATAACTAAGCCAAAGAAAATCCTATTAGATTTAACAGGTTTGAGTAAAGTCAGCTAAACTGTTTTACTTATAACGTTGTCAATGATGAATACAAAAAAATGAAATCATGCCTTGTTAAAGTTGATTGTTAACAAAAACAAAATGTGTTGTTTTGAGACAATAGGGTAGAAACAGAAAGTTTATTTTTTTAAATCTGATGAAATTCTCTGAATGTGCCGGCATTATTCTCTGAAAGTGTATCATCTTGATCTTCTTTGTGATGAAAATCTAATTATAATTATTTACTAAATTTAATGTTCGATTGTTATCGTCTGAATTCGAGTAAATTACGTATAAGTTTTTTTCAGTCGAATTCTTTATTGATTTATGGTTTGTCCTGATTTGGATCTCCATTAGCAATTGATAAAAGAGAGCCAAGTTAGCCCCTGATAAATCTCACCTTTGTACTTGGGACTCAAAGCCCTTTGCTAAGATTCTAAATATTCCATTTAGCCCCGGCAAAAGCTTGCCAATATTGTTGTAAACTCAGTTCACTGGTGTCGTCACCCAAATATTGCGTGTATTCAATATAACCAGTCCAGCTGTCTGAAATATTTTTTTCAAGATCAGTGATGATCGCAGCCGAGGAATCTTGTGCCGAGTGAATGTATTTTAAATATCCAGAAAGCTCTTTGATGTTTAAAAAATCAGTCGCACGTACCGAGGCATAAAGATACTGTTGGCCATAAAGCTCAAGGCCTGGTTTTGCAAATCGTTTGATGTTATTGATGATAGCAGGTGAAAGCTGATGAGTCGATGCCAGTGCTGTGCTGTATTCATCTTTGTTATAACCTGGTTGATTGTAAAAATATTCAAGACGATAATCCCAATTGCTGGCCTCAAAACGAAGACCGACGGTGCCAATGGATTTGAAATCATGATTGTCTTTGTCTTGTGTCAGTTCGGTATAGCCCCACTGACTTTTTTTAGGGTGATAGGCCGCAGATCCTTGTTCATGTCTGAAATCAAAATACATTGATGAACTCTCAGATAAATAAAAATTTAAATATTCACCGAAATAATTATTAGTTTCTTCGTTTTTTCCAAGAACAAAACCAACATAGTTTTGTGATGTTAAAACCCAATCGGTTTTAAGCATAAATTGTGGGTTAAAGTCTTGATGTTCTCGCCACAGGGCTTCGTTGTTGCTTATGGGCTCAGCGATAAAGCTTGTGCTGAGGTTGTCGTTGATTTGATAATTAAAACGAGTCAGTGCCTTGCCTTTTTCTTTATAAAAAAAGCTTTTGTTGCTAAAATTAAAATGGAAAAAAGGATTTGAGGAATTAGAAAATTCTGCAGGTCCCCATTGATAAACTTGAAGGCCAAGAGTATAAGAAAATTTTTGCGTTACAAGTTCTTCAACATATGCGTCGGTAATATCCAGCTTGCTGACGGTGGGATTTAGATCTTCGCCAGGATTTTGTAACTCAATTTTTTTATTTGTTATTTGCAAACGAGGTCGAATCTTAGCTTTAATATTCTTATTAATTTGAAATTTAAAGTCTCCACGTAAATCGGCGTCTAAAGATTGTTTAGTTGATCTGGTTAGGCGATTGCCAACGTTAAAGTCGTTTTTTCTCAAATCACTGGCGCCAAGAGAAAAATAATTTTCAAAATTATATTGAACTGAGAAATCTTTTAGAATTTTGCTTAGACTGTTAGTTTTCCCTACGTTTTTTTTTCCGATAGAATCTTTTTTTTTGGCATAACAAATTGTCGGTGCAATATAAATAGTGTTGAAAGCTATTAAAATAATTAGAAATTTTAAAATGCAATTTCTTTTAAACATAACAAAGGCACTCGACAATTTTTTTCTTTAGACTGCCTCGGCAGGCGATGTAGGTTGCGATGACAGCAACAATTGTTAACATGATACTTGCGAGCAAAAAGGACCGGCTAGAAAATAAAATTAAAAATGGTACTGGTTCAGAGAGCAAACCCGCTTTGTAGAATATGCCAACTTGATTTACGAAGTTCAAACTGCAGATCGTGAAAATCGCGCCAATGCAATTTCCTAGTAAAGCTAAAAAGAAGGATTCAAGAGCGAACAAAAGAAAAATTTGATTTTTTCGATAGCCTAAGCTCTGCAGGGTGCCAATTTCTCGAGTGCGTTCTTTGACCGTTTTTACCATTGTGTTAAATACTGACATGCTGGATATCGCTAGGATAACGATGACCACGAATGTCCTAAATACCTTCATCAGTTCCATGGTTTGTCGATACAATTCACCAGTGGTGTGTTCTTGCCAAGGAATGATCATTAGATCGGGATTGGTTTTAACTACTTCTTCGATGAATAAATTTTTCACCAATTCTCGAGTGGTTTTGTTGTGTAATAAAAATGAAACGAAAGATATTTTATCTGTGTTTGCTAAACGTTGGGCATTTTCAATCGAGGTCATCACATATCGTCGATCAATATCTTGATAACCGCCATCAATCATTCCGACAACCTGCAATGATTGAGCATTCAGTGCTCCACTCTCAGTAGTCATGCTCAGCTGAACATTTTCTTGTTGGCATTCATAGGGTCTAAGCGTGGGTTCGTAACGAGCTTTTTTATTCATAAGGCGAACCTTTTGAATAGGATTGCATCCCATGATTTTTCCCAAACCTTGTCCAAGTGCAATCGCCGTAGAGTTTTTAGCTTGGTGTAATGGTATTCCATAAGCTGCATTCCATGACCAGTCAGCACCGCGCACAAGATTTCCTTCTTGTAGGTCGTAACCACTGCCTAAGAATATAGATGAGGTCTTGCCATTTTGAATCAATCCTTGGAAACGTAAAAAACGAACACGCTCGTAAATAAGATCTTTATGTCTTTCTGTAAAATCGATGATCGCTTTTTGTTGTTCATTGGTGATTAAAAAATTCCAAGGGTCGCCTTTTCCTTCTTCTTTTTGCAGAGATTTGTTTTCGACTAACAAATCTCCAAGCATCGAACGTTGTCGATAACCGACATCGTATTGCTCGATCAAATTTTTCATATAGCCTTCAAAGATTGCAAAGGCGAAAAAAGATGCGGAGATTGACAGTAGGACGGCCAGAGACTGTCGCCAGTGGCTGTGAACATTGCGAAATGCAATCAATAAAAGGCGGTTCAGTGTGCGCATCTATTTCTCATTTGTTAGCGTGATAAATTATTGATATTAAAAATAGAACTGGCATGGCTTTCAGCTTTAGGATTTGCGTAATTGATCACACTCATGTTTTTTGCAAATTTAGCATCAACAATTTTCAACTGACTGACAAATGGAAAACTTTTACCATTCAATTGTAATTTGTTTTTATATTCCATAGTGCCAATTTTGAAAACTTCACCTTGCAGCGTGAGAAATTCTGCTTTGATGGCCAATTTATTTTTTTCAGTCACCCAGTAGCGAATTTGATCATAGGTTAGATTGGGTGTTTTGGCTTTCAGCAATAGAACGTGAGTTTTTTCACCATTAACAGTTTCAGATTTTTCCAAAGTTGCCGCATAATCTCTTGCATAGTGGGTGCTGGCGATGTCACCATTTGCCGCTTGGCCAGTCAGTTTTTGTCTGGCTGAAATCGAAACTGGTTTTTTAAGGCTTGGTTTGAAAAACCACATGTTACGATCATTAAAAAGATAGATTTCACCTTTGTTGCGCGCAGGGCTTACCGCTTCGACCAGGGCATCGTCTTTTTTTGCTTTGACAATAAATTCTCTGGTGGATTTATCTCCATCCTCATCTGTTTCAATGCGAATATTCCAAGTGATGCCATCTTTGATTCCACCACGTCCCTGGTCTGATGAGACCAGCAAATCATTGGCAAGATCGGCCTTGGCGATTGACGAAACAATTAGAATACCCAATGCCAACTTAGTAAAATATTTTTTCATATTAGACTCCTGAATCTGATAAAAGTTGAATGACTTTTTTCTTCATTTGTTGTGATGTTGTTAGATAAGAGGTGGCGCAATTAATGATAATTAAAATGCATGCGAGCTCAAAACATATTTGTGTATTTAGTATCAATAAAAATTGAATTTCACCTTGAGTCCCCGGAGGGTGAAAATAAAAGTGCGCAGAATTCACCGCCGCGGCTATAAAACCAGCGGCAGTAGCTCCGACCACGCAGGAAATAATAGACAGAACAAAAGCTTCTTTAACGAAAAGCAAACGCACAGTTTGTGGTAAATAACCGATAGCTCTCAATGTGCCGACTTCGCGGGTGCGTTCAAGGATACCCATGGCGGTTGAGTTGATAATGGACAAAGCAACAGAACCACAGATTAATATTGCAAACATTATTCCCATGACATAAAGAAAACCCATAGTGCCTACGTAATAAGGACTCCATTTGTCATCATAAAAAGGGTAGGCTACGAATTCGGTTGTGTCGGATTTATTATTTTGAATCCATAAATTAATTTTATTTAATATATTTGTTAAAGCTGTGGGGTTTTTCAAAAAAAGTGCCAGGTATTGAACGCCATCAGTGGCATAGAGTTCTTGCAATTTACTCAGAGGTAAAATGATGCTGGACTCGTCGAGCATGGAAAGACCTGTTGAATGAATAGGTCCTAATTCTTCAGACAAAGCATTCAGATCATGAAAATAATTTTGCCCGATCAGCTGTGCCTCTAACGGGGTATTTTGTGCTGATGTAAATGGTGTTTTCAAGCCTAACAATAAAGACATTTTTGCAGTGATTGATACCAATTGTGATCCAGACGTTGTTGATTATCCAATTCCTGGAAATGATGATGCGATTCGTTCAATTCAACTTTTCTGTAAATAGATGTGTGAAGCAATGACAGAAGGGTATGAAATCCGTTCAAAAGATGCTCCAGCGTCTGAAGAA
>CAZMVK010000104.1:0-1067 GCA_964569545.1 uncultured Bdellovibrio sp. | reverse complement strand
CACCCAATCGTTGGCCCATTCTTTAAGGTAAGGATGGTTCATTGCATCGCCATAGGCTTTGGGTTCAACTCCCAGTGCCATAAAAGGCGTGGATTTGTTTTCAACTTGAATCAATCCCATGCCGCTCAAATAACCAGAGCTCCATTCGATTGCTGAATTCAGCTCAGGATCATTTTTTATAAATGTTAGAATTTTATCTTGTTCATCTTTGCTGATCAGATACTTCAGCGGTTTGGCTTGGAAAAAATCGATAGACTCTGTCTTCATCAGAGCAATGTGTCCATGGTGATTGAGATAAACGGTGGAACCTTCAAGGCCTTTTTGGGCGCGGTAGATATAGGCACTCAATAATATCAAACCACAATAACCAAAACTGATTGCAAGCCCTGTGGCCAGGCTGCGTCTGCGATTGCGCAGAAGATTGCGAAAACCTAATTTCCAAGTGATGTTTAAATCGAAACTCATGTTGTGATTTGTCCATCAGAAATGTGAACGACTCTTCCAACTCTTCCAATGAGTTTTTCATCATGAGAACAGAAGAAAAAGGTAACTTTGCGTTTAGCATTTAAATCTAAAAGCAGATCAATAATCATATGCGTTGTTTTCGAGTCTAAATTTGCAGTCGGCTCATCAGCTAAAATAAGAGAAGGCTGCGTAACCAAGCTGCGAGCAATGGCGACTCGTTGGCGTTGACCACCTGAAAGCTGATCAGGAAGATGATGAGAAAATGTATCAAGGCCAACATCTTTCAGCGCACTCATTACCATTTCAAGTCTTTGATTTTTGCTAAGATCTGAGCGAATGATCAAAGGCATTTCAACATTTTCTGCGACATTTAAAACAGGAATCAAATTGAAGGATTGAAAGATGAAGCCCAGCTTATGGTTGCGTAAAAAGCTTTTTTCTTTTTCTGACAAAGTGCTGATGTCGATACCATCGATGAGAACTTGGCCAGAATCGGCATCATCCAGGCAGCCTATTAAATTCAGCAGCGTACTTTTGCCAGACCCTGATGTTCCAATCAAAGCTGTGAATTCGCCTTTTTGAATTTGCAAATTCACTCCACG
>CAZMVK010000103.1:0-13160 GCA_964569545.1 uncultured Bdellovibrio sp. | reverse complement strand
TTTTCTCCAGACGCCTAAAACAATACCATCCCGCAATTGAATACCAAATGCGGGGTCACCTGGAAACTCACGCATCTCGCCGGTGAATTCATAACCACGACGCTCGTACCAATCGATTAACTCTTGGCGCAATGTAATCACCGTCATTTCCATAAAACGAGCACCCCATTGGTTGCGAACAAACTGTTCCGCATGTTCGATCATTTTCTTTCCAATTCCAAGTGCTTGAATTTTAGGATCAATCGCAAACATTCCAAAATAAGCGGTCCTAGCATCAGCAATATTTTCGAGAAAACAGCAGCCAATAAGACGACGTTCATTTTTCATATTTTCATCGTGATTTAAATAAGATAATAAAATTACAGCCTGCGGATTTTGAATCATTTTTAAGATTTGCTCAGAATCTGTCCTTTGACCACCAAGAATATCGGCCTCGGTGGTCCAACCCTGACGACCGCTGTCGCCCCGATAAGCAGAATTCACCAAATCTGCCACCAGCTGCACATCAATTTCTTTAGCGATTTCGTATTCAAGATTCGATTGATCAAGCTGCATTTTAATCATGCAACTTGATAACAAAAATATTCACTGATTCCAATTCCCGTTATTTAAATAACGGGAATTGTCATTAAATGAACTCTACTGACACAGCTCCAAACGAAGACCCATTTCCAAACCTCGCAGTGAAGTGGTCGCACGCGCCTTTCCCTTTAAGATTCCGCTGCTATTAACTCGCAAAATTGCCGACTCTCCGCACGCCAAAGCAAAGATTTCACCAGATTGCTCCAATACAAATCCATCTCGCAGCCGTTTTTCTTTTGCATCAGCACTCGCCACTTGTGAAATTCCTTTTTCTCCGGCTTTAAAAATTTCTACATTTACGATCGAGCTGCTGCCCTTTGCCAAATTCACTCGCCCGACAAGCTTTGCGTCTGATAAAATCAGTCGATGATTCGCATCAACCTCTATCGGTAATGCCAAAGAACAAGCACCACGAGCCAATGACGCTGCACTTTCTTTTTTAACCATCAAAGACAAAGGAATTTCGATTTTGTCAGAAGACAGCTGCAATTCTGGCTGCACGGGGCTTTGATAACACCCATTGCCAGCAATAGCGAGATTGCCCAGCACCACTCCATCCAGAGCCATTGCCGACTGCGCGACGCCCAATATAAACGGCGCCATCGTCAGAAAATATACAATGCCGCTTCTTATTTCAAACGGCCGCGAGCGAGTTTCACTGGTTTTTGATTTCATTTCCTGTTGAGTTCTGTTTTTCGCTTGGTGTTTTGTCATTTGTCCCCCCTGATGTTGTGGTCATTGTGACTTTCGAATCCCCTATTCGGTAACTATAACAAAATCTGTACCAATTTTCGGCACGACATATTGTCACCAGTTCAGATCTGACAAACCGAAAAAATGTGCGCAAATTTTGAGTAAATTTGCAGTTGCCCGACTTGGGGCTTTGTGTTAACTCAGACGAACCAAAATACTCACTTCCTGACATAAACTGGTCTCCGGGGAATGTTTCTCTAGAGTATACTCGTCCCTACTGTTTGAAAAAGCAGTACGAGTAGGTCGGAAGGTGGAATAACCAGAAAGGACACACATGGCTAATGTAACCATGAAAGAAATGTTAGATGCAGGAGTTCACTTTGGACACCAAACCCAAAGATGGAACCCAAAAATGAAAAACTACGTGTACACTGCACGTGGCGGAATCCATATCATCGATCTACAAAAAACAGTTTTGCGTGCCAACAACGCGGCAGAATTTGTTAAAAAAATTGCTGCTGACGGCGGCAGTCTTATTTTTGTAGGTACGAAAAAACAAGCGATTGAGCCAATCCAAGAGGCAGCTCATCGTTGTGGTCAGTACTATGTTACCAAACGTTGGTTGGGTGGCATGTTGACGAATTTCGAAACTATCAAAGCTTCTATCGCACGCCTTCGCAAAATCGACCAAATGAAAGAAAAAGGCGAGCTAGATTTTTACACTAAAAAAGAACGCGCATCGATCGACAAAGATTATTTGCGTCTGTCTGAATACCTTGGCGGTATCCGTGACATGAAAACTGCTCCCGCAGCAATGTTCGTTGTGGATCTTCCAAAAGAACACATCGCGGTTGCTGAAGCAAAACGTATGGGAATTCCAGTTATTGCTATTGCCGATTCAAACTCTGATCCTGAATCTATCGACTTTCCAATTCCAGGAAATGATGATGCGATTCGTTCAATCAAATTGTTCACAAACTTGATCGCTGATTCTTACATCGAAGGCGCGAAAGAGTACGAACAAAAATTGCGCACTCAAACTGATAAAGGTTCTGACTTGGCAAAAGAAAAAGAAGCTTCTGCTAAAGACACAACCGCTGAGAAAAAAGGCCGCGCACCTAAAGGCCGCACAGCTGAAACTCAGAAAGCTGGCCCTGAAGTTATTAAAGCAACAAAACAAAGAAAATTGGTTGCTGCCGGAATGGCTGAGGTCGTTGAGATCCAAGCTGAACTGGAAAATCCAGAAACTTCAGAAGAAGAATCTGAGAACTAAGAAAACCAATCAATCGGAGACCAGGTCTCCGATTGATTTATGTGCCCTATCATTTACGACTCTTAATTTTTAAAATTAAATTTACACTGACGAAGGAGAATATATGTCAATCTCTGCATCGATGGTTCGCGACTTGCGCGAAAAAACAAACGCTGGAATGTTAGACTGCAAAAAAGCATTGGAAGAATCTCAAGGTAATTTTGAAGCCGCAGTAGAGTGGCTACGTAAAAAAGGCTTAGCATCTGCTGCTAAAAAAGCAGATCGTCTTGCCTCTGAGGGCGTTGTTGTTGCAACTGTTCAAGGCAAAATCGCAGCTCTAGTTGAAGTGAACTCTGAAACAGATTTCGTTGCAAAAAATGACAACTTCAAAGTTTTCGTTGCCGATGTAGCTCAAGCAGTTATCAAGAACAATATCGCAGATGTTCCCGCTCTTCTTGAAGCTGAAATCACTGGTGGCAAAATTGGTGAAGTTCTAAAAGAAAGTATCGCTAAAATTGGCGAAAACTTGGTTATCCGTCGTTTTGCTAAAATCAATACAACTGGTTATGTTCATTCATACATCCACGGCGATGGCAAAATCGGTGTTGTGGTTGAACTTTCTGCACAATCTGGTCACGAAGCAGTTAAAACTTTCGCAAATGACATTTGCTTGCATGTTGCAGCGATGAATCCATTAGCTCTTTCTCCAGATCAAGTTCCTGCAGAAATAGTTGCTAAAGAAAAAGAAATCTTAAAAGCAAAAGCTATTGAGCAAGGCAAAAAACCTGAAATGCTAGACAAAATCTTGGCTGGTCAAATCAATAAATTTTTAGCTGAAAGCTGTTTGTTAGAACAAGCTTTTGTTAAAAATCCTGATATCAAAGTAAAAGATTACTTGGCTGAAACTCAGAAAAAAGCTGGCGAAAATTTTTCTTTGGTTCAATTCGTTCGTTTTGAGCTGGGTGAAGGTCTTCAAAAGAAAGCAAATAACTTTGCTGAGGAAGTAGCCGCACAAGCCGCTCAAGGACATTAATTTGAACACTCCAAAATACAAAAGAATTTTGCTAAAGCTGAGCGGCGAAGCTCTTGCGGGAAAACAAGGTAGCGGAATTAATACTTCCGTTATTCAACAAATCGCAAAAGATGTCGCTGCCGTTTATGCCCTGCAAGTTCAAATCGGTATCGTTATTGGCGGTGGTAATATTTTTCGAGGTGTTGCCGCATCTGCTGAGGGCATGGATCGCGCCAGCTCAGATTACATGGGCATGCTAGCCACAGTTATCAATGCATTAGCCCTGCAAGACGCTCTTGAAAAAGAGGGTGTGCCAACTCGCGTACAGACAGCTATTGAAATGGCTGAAATTGCGGAACCGTACATCCGCAGAAAAGCCATGCGCCATCTTGAAAAAGGACGCGTGGTAATTTTTGGAGCAGGCACTGGAAATCCTTATTTTACCACCGACACTGGAGCCGCTCTGCGCGCCATGGAAATGAACTCAGAGATTCTTATGAAGGCCACCAAAGTCGATGGCATTTACGATAAAGATCCAAACAAACACGCAGACGCTAAACGCTTCGACAGGATTAGTTATATTGAAGTTCTAAGTCTTGGCTTGCAGGTTATGGATATGACTGCCGTCAGCTTGTGTATGGATAATAAATTGCCTATCCTTAGTTTTGACCTAACTCAGCCAGGTAATATTTTACGAGCTGTGATGGGGGAAAAACTTGGTACCGTTGTCCACTAGTTTAATTGAAATCTACCATTAATTAAGATGGTAGATTTTGTTTATAAATAATTTTTTACTAAGCGAACCATTAGAATTTAGTTTCCTTAGTAAGATAAATTTCAGGGGGTTGCGATGATTGCAAACGTAAAAAAAATAGCTCAAGACAACATGGATAAAGCCATCCTGTCTTTGCAAAATGAGTTAAAAAAGATCAGAACAGGACGCGCTCAAGTTTCAATGTTAGATAATATTAAAGTTAATTATTACGGCAACCCTTCTCCTTTAAATCAAGTTGCCGCAATCTCATGTCCAGATGCTAAATCTTTTTTGATTTCACCCTGGGAAGCTTCTATTCTAAAAGAAATCGAATCGGCCCTGGTTAAAAGTGATATCGGAATGACCCCGTTAAACGACGGCAAAGTCATTCGACTAAAGGTGCCCGATTTAACTGAGCAGCGTCGTAAGGAACTAGTAAAGCAAACAAAAAAAATTGTTGAGGACGCCAAAGTTGCTGTACGCATGGCTCGTCGTGATGCCAACGAAGAAGTTAAAAAAGCACTGAAAGACAAATTGATCAGTGAAGATGAATCTAAAAAATCTGAAACTGAGGTACAAAAAGTAACGGACGATTATATCAAAAAAGTAGATGCTATAGCTGATGAAAAAGAAAAAAGTATCTTGACCATCTAGCCTCACGAACTGCTGGAGAGACCGTGCTACCTAAGCATATTGCAATAATTATGGATGGAAATGGACGCTGGGCACAGGCCAAGGCTCGTCCGCGTACATTTGGCCATATTAAGGGCGCACGAGTTGCCAAAAGCATCATCACGGCTTGCGCAAAAAAGAAAATTGAATATTTAACTTTATATGCTTTCTCTACGGAAAACTGGCTTCGCCCCGCAAACGAAGTTGTTTTTTTAATGACTCTATTGCGACGATACTTGAAAAAAGAAACTGACACCTTGGTTCGGCAAAATATCCGCTTTCAAGTTGTTGGAGATATGAACAGAATCCCAACTGATATTTTGAAGGCTATTCAATACGCCACTGAAATTACAAAAAATAATACCGGCATGACTTTAGTTTTTGCTTTAAGCTACGGAGCTCGCCAAGAACTTTCTTTGGCCGTTCAAAAATTAGCGCAACAAGTTCAGTCAGGAAATCTTTTGCCAAGTGAAATTGATGAAAGTCTCATTCAATCTAACTTACAAACCTACAGCATGCCAGATCCAGACTTGATTATTCGCACTAGCGGAGAACAACGATTGTCTAATTTCTTTTTATGGCAAGCCGCGTATTCTGAACTTTATTTTACAGACACCTTATGGCCAGACTTTAAAGATTTTGATTTAGATTTAGCCATTATTGATTTTTTAAAACGCAAACGTCGTTTTGGAAAAATAGAAGAGATACATGAGAACTCTGCACATTAGAATTCTATCTGCGATTGTTGCAGTTCTTATTATTACACCAATTATTTTATTTTACGGATCCAGCGGAATTAAATGGCTTTGTGCCATCGTTCCAATTCTAGGTGGTCGCGAATTGTTTCGCTTGTTTTTTTCAAATGGACAACATTTTTCCAACCCAGATGGCCTGCCATTTTTTCGTGTGTTTTTTATTGCTCTTTCTTTGTTTATTTTTTTGGGAATTGTGTACATGCAAACCAACTCTCTTTTATATTTTTCAGTTTCTTTTATTTGCATCTGTTGTTGGACCTTATTTTTGCACCAAAAATTTATTGATTTGAATCACCTATTGGTTTTTCAAGCCAAAATTATTCTTGGCTTTTTTTACGTAGCAATTCTTCCCGGAATTGCTACGCATTTACTGAACTTACCACAGGGAGAGGTTTGGTTTGTAACCATGCTCTGCGTGATTTTTTCAGGTGATACATGCGCCTACCTTTCGGGAATGATGTGGGGAAATAAAAAAATGTTCCCACAAATTTCACCTAAAAAAACTTGGGTTGGCTCAGTTGGCGGATTGGTTGGCAGCGGAACAGCCGGAGCAATTTCTGGATATTATTTTTTAAACGGCTATCCTCTTTACGGAATTATTATATTTTCTATGTTAGCCGGTGCGTTTGGTCAGCTTGGTGATATTTTTGAATCTATGCTTAAACGTATCGCCAATCTTAAAGACTCTGGCTCTATTATGCCAGGTCATGGTGGAATCTTAGATCGAGTTGATGCTGTTTTATTTGGCTCTCCAATCATACTTTTGGGCGCCTTAATATTAGAAAAAATTAGCAAATAACGCGCGCGCGCACGTGTCTTGGTCTAGTCACTTACCAACATCACATAAAGAACTAGATCTCATCGCATGATATAGATAGAATTCTTGTCATATGGAAATAGCACTTAATTATCTTCAAAATGGATTGTCGGCAATTTTGCCATTTATTATTCTTTTAGGACTTTTAATATTTGTCCACGAGATGGGTCACTTTCTCGTCGCCAAATATTTCAAAGTTCGTGTCGAAGTCTTCAGTCTTGGTTTCGGAAAAAAACTTTTAAGTTTTGTTCGTGGAGACACGACCTACTGCATTTCGATGATTCCTCTTGGTGGATATGTGAAAATGTATGGCGACGATGTTAAAGCGGATATTCCCGAGGATCAAAAAAAATATTCTTTCACACATAAACCTGTATTCCAACGAATTGCCATTGTTCTTGCTGGTCCAATGATGAATTTAATTTTTGCATTTTTAATATTTTGTATTGTTGCGGTCATTGGCGAACCCATCAAAGCTCCAATAGCTGGAGATATTTTTTCAGACACACCGGCATTCGAAGCGGGTTTTCGCTCTGGCGATCGTATCATAAAAGCCGGAAATGTCAGCGTGAACTCATGGGAACAGTTTGTCGAAATGTTGACAGAACACCATGACGAAAACCTTTCGGTTGAAATCAAAAGAGCTTCTGTTGATCAAATTGTTACATTGAATGTCCACTCCAAATTAATAGAAAACCCAAACATTTTATCCTTACGCAGTCACATTGGTGAAGTTGAGGGCCTGACTAGCGCTTCAAAAGCAAGTGTTGTCGGAATCAAGGGTGATTCAATAGCTGCAGTTGCTGGACTTAAAACTGGAGACATCATTAAATCAATCGGTGATCGTCCAGTAAAATATTTTCGTGAATTGGATAACTTTTTCGTTTCGTTGCAAGGTCAAGCAATCGCCGTGCACGTAGATCGATATGCAAACATCGAAAATGAAAAGCCAACTAGCGAAACAATAACAATTCCAGCCAAACAGTTTGCTTCAATTGAAACCCTGGGAATTGATTCGTCAGAATTATATTTAGCAAAAATTATCGATGGATCCCCGGCTCAATCCGCTGGACTATTATCTAGCGATCGCATCTTGAAAATTCAAAATCAAAAAGTATCTCGCTGGGAACATGTTTTAAACACAGTTAAAAATTATAACGGACAAGGGGCCATTGATCTTCTTATAGAAAGAAATGGCAAAGAAATGAATTTTTCTGTTACACCAAAAGAAACAACCCAGATGAATCAACAGGGTGGCGAAGAAAAAAGATACACAGTCGGAATCTTGCCCTGGGCTTTGCCCGCAAGTGCTGAGATGGCAACCCTTAAAACAACTTCGGTAGGCGAAACACTAGCGCGTGGTTATAAAAAAACTGTCGAAATTACTGAAATGACGGTTCTAAGTTTTTTACGCTTGATCCAAACAAAAATTTCACCGAAAAATATTGGTGGCGTTCTTTCTATTGGCCAGGCAGCAAGTGAAACATTCAAAATCGGCATTGCACAATTTATGCAAATGATGGCGATTATTTCTATTAATCTATTTGTACTTAATCTAC
The DNA here is from genome assembly GCA_964569545.1 of uncultured Bdellovibrio sp. Taxonomy (GTDB): domain Bacteria; phylum Bdellovibrionota; class Bdellovibrionia; order Bdellovibrionales; family Bdellovibrionaceae; genus CAZMVK01. The sequence continues at coordinate 5,064 of CAZMVK010000103.1, read as the reverse complement.
TTCCGATTCCTGTTTTAGATGGTGGTCACTTATTGTTTTACTCGATCGAAGCTCTACGAGGAGCCCCGGTAAGCATGAGAAAAATGGAAATAGCTCAACAAATTGGTTTGGTTTTGCTGATGAGTTTAATGCTATTTTCTCTATTCAACGACTTTTCTAGAATTTTAAGCGCCTGGTAAAAATGATTTGTTTAGCTCTTGAATCCAGCACAAGCCGCGCAAGCGTTGCTATCGCAAAAGACGGCATTTTGCTCTCTTCAAGAGCTTCATATATCTCCAAAAAACACAGTGAATTTTTAAATCCCGCTATCGAACAGTGTCTAAATGAAAACAACTTAACACTAAATAATGTTGATCTACTTGCTGTTAGCCAAGGCCCCGGTAGCTTTACTGGTATCAGAGTTTCAGCAGGAGCTGCGAAAACCTTCGCTTACTCACTGAATAAGAAAATTTTTGTTAGCAATTCATTGTATCTTTTGTATTTACAAAACTCATCGAACACGAATCAGAGCAATATTATTTCTATGATAAATGCATATAAAAATATGGTTTATTTTTCTTCATATGAAAATGGACAAGCCACGACCGCCCCCTGCGCTCTGACCTTTGAACAAGTAAATCGTTTTATTATGAAAAAAAATAAATCGTTTTTAATCGTGGGCGATGGCTATGCTGTATATGAAAAACATATATCAAACGAAGCTCGTTCATATCTTATTCGCAATGAGGATAAATTTACTGATTCTGACTATCCAACCGCAGAATTTTTAGCTTGTCTTGCAACCAAAATCCAAACCAACAGTCTAGCTTATGATTTACATTGCCAGACCATTGACTGGAAAATTTTTTCACCCCTTTATATTCGGGCTTCCGAAGCCGAAGAGAGCCTCAGAAGTAGAATCTAGATATTTCTTTGAATGAGGGACTAAAAATGTCAACGCAGATGTGGGCCGTAAGCTCTGGCAAGGGTGGCGTAGGAAAAACATTTATTTGTTCCAGTCTTGGAATCACTCTAGCAAAACTTAAATACAAAGTTTTGTTAATTGATTTTGATATTACTGGGGCTAATTTACATACTGTTTTTGGTATCGACCCATCTGATAAAAATATCACCTCATATTTAGATAACACACAAAAAATTGGCAATCTTATAGAACAAACTGTCGTTCCAAAGCTATCTATTATTCAAGGATTCTGGAGTGGATGGAAAAATTCTGATATTACCACCGAGCAAATTAACAACCTAATGTCTGAGGTTAAAACTTTACAATATGATTATGTAATTTTTGATTTAGCAGCAGGATTTGACGCCTGCAAAATTCAAATTTTGTCAGCAGCAGATGAAAAAATTATTGTCTCTAACCCTGAGCCAACATGTATCGAAAAAAACTACCGCCTGATTGAATCTTATATTTGCGATGGTTTAAAACGAGAGGCTTCTGCTGAAAATAAATTATTAATTGAAACTGCTTTTCTAGACTATCGTCGTATTCATAAAAATGGACAGTTTTCATTTCATGATTTTTTAAAACAGAAAATGAATTGCGACTTTTTATTATTTAAACAATTACAAACAAAACCACTGCGTTTAATAATTAATGAATCTCGTAGCCGCCTAGACCAAAACCTAGGTCATTCTTTGCAAAGTGTCGCGTATAAATATTTTGATGTCCCTTTGGATTACATTGGTTATGCAGATTTTGACAATGCCGTGTGGCAGTCCGTAAAAAACAAAGAACATGTCTTATTGGAAAAACCATTTACTCCTGCGGCCGGTCAATTTTTATCTATCTGTAAACAATTAATTCAAACAGATTTCCATGCACAATCACTAAGAGCTGTGATATAAATATCTCAACATGGAAGTTGCAAGATTTAATTACTACGACATTTTAGAGATAGACCCACACTGTCCTCAGCATGAAGTGACTGCTGCATATGAAAAAGCAAAGTCTACATACAGCTCTGACAATCCAGCAATTTATACTATATTTTCTCAGAGAGAAGCCCGTGAATTAATGGTATTAGTTGACGAGGCTTATTCTGTGTTGGGAAACAAAACATTACGCTCACTGTATGATGAAAAAGTCAGTCAGTCTTTGGTAAAACACCAGCACGTTTCTTACGACTCATTGCTGACTGAAAGCAAAATTCATTTACCAAAAGCCGAGGCTCCGTCATATACCAAGATGGAATTCGAAGCAGATCCTAAATTTGAAAAGGAAATGCTGGAATGTACCGATTGGGATGGGGCTTTTATAAAAAAGGTTCGAGAGTATCGTAATTACTCTTTAGAGAGACTAAGTGAAATTACAAAAATAAGTGCGTACTATATTAATGCTATTGAAAAAATGGATTGCAAAAACTTGCCAGCACCCGTTTTTGTTCGTGGATATGTTTCTCAATTATCAAAAGTTCTTAACATCAATGAAAAACAGGTTTGCAGCTCTTACATGAGTTTGTTTAAGCAAAAAAGTGGCAACAATTAAAAATTTTACGCTTATTGAAATTACATCGGAATGGATTGGATTGAGGCTCGATAAAGCCCTCAGTCTTCACGAGAAAATATCAACACGTTCGCGTGCAGAACATTTAATTAATAACGAATGTATTTTGGTTAACGGAAAAAATATGAAATCTTCTTATCCGGTTAAAGCTAATGACCGTATTGAAATTTCTTTTCCTGAAATCAAAACTACTGAACTTTTACCTTATGCTTTGAAATTGCATATTTTATTTGAAGATAAAGATTTGTTGGTTATTAATAAGCCACCGAATCTAGTTGTCCACCCAGCAGTAGGACACGAGCAAGACACCTTGGTGAATGCTTTGATTTATCACACCTCTGATTTTAATATGAAATTTGGCGATCAGCGCCCAGGAATTGTTCACCGATTGGATCAAGAAACAAGTGGCTTGTTGGTCGTAGCAAAAAACGATGAAACACTTGAGCATTTAGCTTTGCAATTTAAGAATAGAACAACTCATAGAATTTATTTCGCTATCTGCATGGGAAAAGCAACTCATGAAAAAGGTACGGTAAAAAGTTATTTGGCAAGACACCCAACAGATCGAAAGCGTTTTGCCAGCGTACGAGATGATCGCGGAACTAAAATGGTTGATGTTCAAAAACAACCGACCGTTGGAAAATGGGCTGTTACACATTATCAGGTGCTAAGCTCAATGCCCTCTCGCGATTTGCATTACATCAGTTTAAAACTTGAAACCGGCAGAACACACCAAATTCGTGTACATTTATCAGAGTTCGGATTGCCGATTTTAGGTGATAAACTTTACGGTGATAACCGAAAAATTAAGCATATCAAAGATCCTGCTCTTGCTGATTTACTCAATGATGCTCCACGCTGCGCCCTGCATGCGGCAGAGCTAGGATTTGAACACCCACGCACCAAAGAAAAAATGCTTTTTAAAGTGGACTGGCCAGATTATCATGAATTGAGAAAATACCTTCCCCTCATAAAAAATAAAAGTCTTACATGAATGACTCATTTAATTTTGAAAATCGTGATGATGGTTTGTTTTTATCACTAAAAACACAATCACATCATTTCAAAATGCAATTCGGCAACGCCAATGGATCAGTCGCAAATTTTTCTGAAAAAAATTTGGATCTAAAATTTAAACGTATTAAACAAGTTCATGGCGACAAGATTGTCCACACATCTTTGCACTCGATGGATTACGCAAGCGAAGCTGATGCTCACTATTCTGCAGAATCCAATCTAGCCCTCTGTATTTTAACAGCTGATTGTTTTCCAATTTTTATTTTGCAGCCAGAACAAAATAATTTTTTTGCAATTCACGCAGGTTGGCGCGGAATAGCCAACAGAATTGTTCCCAAGTCTTTACAAAAAGCTAAAAGCTTAGGTTTTAATCTCGAGAAGACACTTGTCATTTGCGGGCCACATATTCAGAAACAAAGTTTTGAGATTCAAAATGATGTTCGCGATCAACTACTGGCTTCATCTAAAATTGCTAGCAACAGTTCGAATAAAAATCTACTCTTTCAACCCACATCCGATACCCATGGCCTGTTTGATCTGAATCTTCTTCTCAAATTACAACTTCAAGAATTTAAAATTGCAGAAAATAATATTTATATTTCTGAAATCAATACGGTCAGTGATTTAAGTTATCATTCGTTCCGCAGAGATCGAGATAAATCTGGCAGACAAGTTAGCTGGATTTGCAAAACTAACTAAAAACCTATTAATTGACCAAGGCCTTGTTCTTTAGCAATTATTCGATCTTAATAAATTAAATAAAATATATTTTCAAATTTCTAAAGTTACCGGGTCTTCTGAAGAATTTATCATTCAAACCATTAAAGGTAACTGACACCACGAATTTGAAAAATTAAAGGGTTCGCTTAGAAAGCAAAAAGCCTACGACTATATTCATTTTTAAACTTTGTGAGATTGAGTTGTTGATTGAAATAGAATACCTATTACAATTAAAATATGAGTAAATCACACCTAGTCGTAAAATTTTTAGCTGCCCTTATTTCATTTTTATTCTGTCCTGTGGGGCTTTTCTTTACAGGTTTTTTTACTTGGGTTTTTGATAATAATTTGAATTTTAATTTACTTAATAACGTGTTTGTTTTTCAACTTATCTGGATAGGGATAAACAGCTTAATTTATCTAGGCAGTTATCCTAAATTAATGATCGGCGATAAAGATCTAATTAACAGTCGATTTTCTTGGATTCAAATCGGATATCTTTTGTGCGCATACTTATATTATTCTGAGGGAAACACACCTACAGAAAAGTTAAATCGATATATCTATCTTTTTATTTTTTGCATAGGATCTATAGTATTAGAAATCTATTTAGATCAAAAAACAAACTCTCATGTTAACAGTAATTAATTCTAATTTTTAAACTTGAACAATACCACTAGAAAAAATCCAAATTACTTATCGGAAAGTCTCTGAACCCAATGGTGAAAATTTGAATTTAGAGTTTAAAGAGAATAAGGAAAACTGCTTACATTCAGTCCGAACTATTTAGGCTCTAGTATTGTTGAGAATTGTGCGCGAGG
>CAZMVK010000102.1:0-13214 GCA_964569545.1 uncultured Bdellovibrio sp. | reverse complement strand
TTGCCTGCGGACTTTTTGCTGTTTTTGGATTGCTGATTTTATTTTCATAATTTTGCTTATCTTGACTCTGAATTCTGAGACAACTCTGCTCATAATCAATAAGCTCACTCAAAATACTACCACTATGAAAGTAAGCAATTTAATTTCATTTGAATCATATCTGAAAATCTAGCTGACAAACTCTCTTGAAAACCTTTGTGCAGCAGACTTGCCAATCTAGATTCTCGAGATGTTTTATTTCAAAAATGATTTTGATAATTTGCGACACAAAATATTTTTGAGCTCCGCCTTAGATTGAGATCACAAATTCGATTGAGCAAATACTCTTGTTCATGTATGTTTCCGTCATTATTTATCAACTCATATTAATCCCCAAGGAGTTTTCATGGCTATTCATGAATTAAATCAAGAGCAAATACACAGCATGACCCTAGAAGAAAAAGACAGTTGGTGGTTAAAAAATGTTTACAAAGGTGACATGCCACAATTGAATTTACGTTCTGCCATCACCGGAATGATTTTGGGTGGAATCTTGAGCTTGACCAATTTATACATCGGTATCAAAACCGGTTGGACTTTGGGTGTTGGCGTTTCTTCTGTGGTTGTTTCTTTTGCTTTTTTCAAATTGATTTCGCGCTTGAAAATCGGCACTGAGATGTCTGTGCTTGAAAACAATGCCATGCAATCTATTGCGACCAGTGCAGGATACATGACCGCACCGATGATGGCTTCATTACCGGCTTATATGATGGTAACTGGTCAGGTCATTCCTATGTGGCAAACATTTTGGTGGATCACTGCTTTAGCTCTATTGGGAGTGTTGTTTGCCTTTCCGTTAAAGAAAAGATTTATCAATGATGAACAGATGCCTTTTCCAGAGGGTTATGCCGCGGGCATCGTACTGGACAGTTTGCATAGCGATCAGGGACAGGCCGGCGCATTTAAGGCAAAACTTTTAATGGCTGGAGCTGGCATGTCTGCGTTGATTGAAACCATGCGCAGTCATCCGATTATGACCGCAATTAAAATGCCTTTTTTGGCCTTGCCAGATCACTGGGATGATTTGATTTATAATTTTGCAACACCAAAAATATTGGGCACGCCTCTTAAAAATCTGACCATTCAAATGGACTCATCTATTGTTATGATGGGCACAGGTGGATTGATGAGCATGAAAACTGCGATGTCGATTTTAATTGGTGGAATTTTTAATTATTTTATTTGCGCGCCAATTTTGATTAACGAAGGAATTATTCCTGAAGCAAAATTCAAAGCCATTGCGATGTGGGCATTATGGGGAGGAGCTTCAATGATGACCACAGCTTCGCTCTATTCATTTTTCTCAAAACCACAAATTATTATTGCGGCTTTAAAAAAACCTTTTGCCAAAAAAGGCAGCGTGAAAAAAGATATTTTACAAGAGATCGAATTGCCGAATTGGATCAGCTGGGTTGGTATACCATTGATTGGCGCTGTCACTGTTTACATGGGGCATGCTTGGTTTGGAATTCATTATTGGCTTGGCATTTTAGCTATTCCTTTGGTGTTTATGTTTACTCTGATCGCAGTTACGGCCACAGGCTTAACAGCGATCACTCCGGGCGGAGCGCTTGGTAAATTGACACAAATTACCTATAGCGTGGTTGCTCCTGGAAATATCACTACCAATTTAATGACTGCCGGAATCACTTCCGAAGTTTCTTTGAACGCCAGCAATCTGTTAATGGATATCAAACCGGCTTACATGCTTGGTGGAAAACCTCGACATCAAGCCATTGGTCACGTGCTGGGAATTTTTGCTGGAGCTCTGGTTGCTGTTCCTGTTTTTTATTCAATTTTCCACAACGATATCAGTTTGTTTTCCAGTGATAAAATGCCTTTACCAGGCGCGACCATTTGGAAAGGTGTTGCTGAAGCATTAACCCATGGATTGAGTACTTTGCACCCGACTGCTCAAATCGCAGCTCTGATTGGCGCTATCTTGGGGATTGTTTTAGAAGTTTTAAATAAAAGATCTAAAGGCAATTTTCCAATATCAGGTGTTGGCTTGGGATTGGGAATTGTTTTACGTTTTACTGATGCCTTATCAATGGCTCTGGGCTGTTTGTTTTTCTGGGCAGCTAGACAGAAATGTAAAGATCCAAATACTTTTTCTCATAAAGCTTTTGTCGACAATCAAGAAACATTGGCCGCGGGAATCATTGCCGGTGGTTCCATTATTGGAATCGTTTTGATTTTGATCGAGAATTCGTTAGGTTGATTTTTTTAAATCTATAAAACAGGAAAATTAATAATTGAAATTTCAATTATTAATTTTCCTATCCTCTGAGTGCTTGAACTTTGATTTAATACTTATGACTTGTGCATTCGATCTTCAAACGCAGCTAGTGCGGCTTTCGCACCCTCGCCCATAGCAATGATAATTTGTTTAAATGGTGTTGTTGTCACATCTCCTGCGGCATAAATTCCTGGAACTGAGGTGTGTCCTTTATTATCAACGATGATCTCACCGAATTTACTGGTCTCAACCACGTCTTTGACAAACTGACTGTTTGGCAACAACCCAATCTGCACAAAAATTCCATCCAAATCAATGCTCACATCTTTGTTGTTTTTGCGATCTTCATAAACCAACGACTGAACTTTTTGTCCATCGCCTAAAACCTCTTTGGTACGCGCTGATGTTACAATCGAAGCATTTGCAGTGGCTTTTAATTTATCAACTAAAACCTTATCGGCTTTTAATTCATCATTGAATTCAAATAATACAACTTCTTTTACTATGCCTGACAGATCAAGAGCGGCCTCTACGCCAGAATTTCCACCACCGATGACTGCGACCTTTTTGCCTTTGTAATAAGGACCATCACAATGCGGACAAAACGCTACGCCTCGACCGATATATTCTTTTTCACCAGGAATGTTGAGCTCTCGCCATTTCGCACCCGTAGCGATGATCACAGTGCTTGCAGATATTTTTTCTCCACCTTCGATATGCAGGGTATGAATTTCACCTTTTTCAATTTTTTGCACTCGACGATGTTCTAAAATTTCGACTGGATAACTGTTCAAGTGTGTTTGCAGATTGGCAGCAAGCTGTGGACCTTCGGTGTATGGAATGGAAATTAAATTTTCAATACCCTTGGTGTCTTGCACTTGTCCGCCGAAACGCTCTGCTAACAACGCTGTTTTTAATCCTTTACGAACAGAATAAATTGCGGCCGATGCCCCCGCTGGTCCACCACCGACAACAACCACATCATAAAGACCTAAATCTTGCGGCAGTTGATTGCTATCATCTGATTTTTCAACACCAAAGGTTTCTTCGACCTTCGCCAGTAAATCAATAAAAGTGATTCTTCCAGAATGCATCAGTTTGTCATTAACGATAACGCTGGGTACACCTTGAATTCCTAATCTTGCGATCTCATCTTGTACGTAACCACCGTCGATCATTTTGTGTTGAAATTTTGGATGAATGAGACTCATTAGATTGAGTGCCTGCACCACGTCTGGACAATTTTCACAAGTTAGAGAAATGTATGTTTGAATCGAAACCGGGCCTTTGATTTTTTTAATTCTTTCAATAATTTTTGCATCTGGAAATTTACCTTTTCCATCTGTATTTAAAATTGCTAAAATCAGAGAGGTGAATTCATGTCCACTGGGAATCCCTTCGAAAGTAATTCCGGTGGCTTGATCATTTTTATAAATTTGAAATAACGGGGCACGATCATTTGTCGTCTTGCCCTGAGCGACTGAGATTTTATCACTGGTTGTGGCAACGTCGTTGATCATCTCAAGCAAACCAGCTTGATCAGCATGTGAGCTTTGAGCGTAGATCAATTGAATTTTATTTTCTAAGGCGGCGAACACTGTTTTTAATTGTTCTTTTAATTCTAAGTCTAACATGATTTTCTCCTTGTTATGAACCTATTCAAAAATGAGAACTTTTGTTGAGCTTTAAAAATTTATTCAGAAGTCATTTTTAGATTCATTTATATTTATTACGAAACTTGATTCTAGAACTCATCTTAAAAACATCTCTGACCACGAAGAAAGATTTTATATTTTTGTAGTTCGTCTGTCTATCTGTCTATCTGTCTGTCTGTCTGTTCGCGGAGATGTTTTTGAGATGAATTCTCAAGCGAGCCTCGGATGAAGCTCGCTTGAAATCTATTCTTTTTTTATACTTAGATTTTGCCTACTAGATTAAGACCTGGTTTCAAAGTTTCTGAACCTGGTTTCCATTTAGCTGGGCAAACTTCGTTCGGATGAGCAGCGATAAATTGTGCGGCTTGAACTTTGCGCATCAACTCATCAGCGTTACGACCGATACCGTTGTCTTGAACTTCAGCCAATTTGATTAAACCCTCTGGATTGATCAAGAAAGTACCACGGTAAGCCAGACCTTCTTCTTCAATGTGAACGCCGAATGCGCGTGACAAATGTCCTGTTGGATCAGCTAACATTGGGTAATTGATTTTTTTAATTGTCTCAGAAGCATCATGCCATGCTTTGTGTGAGAAATGAGTGTCTGTGCTGATGCTGTAGACTTCGACTCCCATTTTTTGGAACTCAGCATATTTATCAGCCATGTCACCCAATTCAGTCGGGCAAACAAATGTGAAATCTGCAGGATAGAAAAAGAAAACAGACCATTTTCCTTTTAGATCATTTTGAGTCACAGTTTTAAAAGCATCTTTATGATATGCTTGAACCTTAAAGTCTGTGATTTTTGTGTTAATTAATGTTGTCATTTTTACTCCTTGTTGTTTTGGTTTATATTAGAGATCAAACAATTCGCAGCTTTTAATAGCTTGTTTATTCTTTGATCCTTTAACTTGAAACCAGAATAGCCCCAATCTCATTTTTAGTAAAATCGATTTTATATTTGTTTTGATAGATTTTATCTATTAAGATTAAATAAAGAGTTTTAAAGATATTTACAGCCCTCTGATCGTTTAAATATTAGAAACTGACCACTTACGAGGCAAAATGGTACTTGCAACAGGACTTTTGATAAAATTTGATGCAGATTTTATTCAAATAACCCGGCAGCCTATGACACGCATCTTCATTCGTTGCTTTTCTAAAAAACAAGCCGCGGCTGCCAATAATCTTTATTAAGACAATCTGCATAAGGAGAGTTTTATGATTTCAAAACTTAATTTTTCACTGACTCAATTAGAATATGTTTTGGCAGTTCATAAATTTGGCCATTTTGCTAAAGCTGCAGAGGCTTGCAACATCACCCAACCCACCCTTAGCATGCAGATACAAAAGCTAGAGGAAGACCTTGGTATTGTTATTTTTGATCGTTCAAAAAAACCGATTTTGCTGACCGATATTGGCAAAAAAGTGATCGAACAAATGCAATTGATTTTACATGAAGCAAAAAAAATCGAAGGACTGATTGAAACGGACACAGATGAAAAAATGAAAGGCGAACTGAGTATCGGAATCATCCCCACCGTTGCTCCGTATTTGCTGCCAAGATTGTTACCAAAAATCGAAAAAATGTTTCCAGAGCTCTCGCTTAAAATCACTGAACTGCAAACCCACCGGATTATTGAAGCCCTACAAAATGATGAAATCGAAGTTGGCATTTTAGCAACCCCAATTAAAATTGCAAAAATATTTGAGCACCCGCTGTATTACGAACCTTTTTATGTTCTTTGCCAAAAACATCATGAACTGAGCGAACACAAACGCGTTCGTTACTCGTCGTTACGTTTTAATGATATTTGGTTATTAGAAGAAGGACATTGCCTGCGTCACCAGGTGATGGACGTTTGTGATATCAAACAAAAAAGTGTAGTCAAACGTAAGTACAAATTTGAAAGCGGAAGTCTTGAGACTTTAAAAAACCTGGTGCATTCCTATGGCGGATATACTTTGTTGCCAAAACTTGCCACCGATGACATTGGCAGCAAGACCATGTTGATTCCTTTTGAACGACCGATCCCTGCCAGAGAGATTGGTTTGGTTTATCAGCGTGAGCATTATAAAAATCAAATGATTGAAGCTTTGGCCGAGGCCATTTTAGAAAGCATTCCTGAAGATATTCGTAAAATCAGACAGAAAGATTTGGATGTTTTGCCGATCGAATAAGATCCCACAAGATTTGCTCTGAGCAAAATCCGATTTAAAAAAATAATGACCTAATCGTTAAATAGACCTGTTAAAAAATTCAAATCAAAGAGCCCTCATTTTTTGTTGTCATCGCCAAATTTATTTACAACAATAAAGCGTGGACAGAATAAAAAGCATTTACTTATTTATTGCATTTATCGGCACTATAACAATCGGCACCCTTGGCTACCAATGGATTGAGGGTTGGAATTTTATCGATTCCTTCTTTATGACTGTAATTACCATTACAACTGTAGGATATCGCGAAGTTGGTGGCGACCTTAGCACTGCTGGAAAACTCTTTACTTCCGTATTAATTTTTAGTGGTTTTGGGGTTGCGGCCCTCAGTCTTTCACATTTAACGTCTCTAATTATCAAAGGTGAACTCAACAACATTTGGGGAATGCATCGTATGGAAAATGAAATAAAAAAATTAAAAAATCATTTTATAATCGCTGGATATGGTCGAACAGGACAAGTCATCGTCGACGACTTAAAAGAAAAGAAAAAAGATTTTATAGTAATAGAGACAGATGAAAATGTTATTCAGAAATTAAAGAACGAACACATTTTACACATAATTGGCGACGCCTCCGAAGAATCAGTACTTATTAACGCAGGCATCCAAAGAGCTTCAGGATTTGTATCAGTAGTTTCCTCAGATGCTGTCAATGGTTTTGCTATTATGACTGCAAAAAGTTTAAATCCAAATTTAAATATTATTGCCAGAGCTTTGGACTCAAAAAGTGTCAGAAATTTAAAAATCGCTGGGGCTAATCGTGTTATCGCCCCTTATGTATTAGGTGGTATGCGCATAGCGCAAGCTGCAACTCACCCTCACGCTACGGACTTTATTGATATAATGGAAGACGCTCATGCCAAACATTTGGAAATGACAGATTTCACTGTTACTAAAGAATCTGGCCTCATCGGCATCAAATTAAGCAGCTCTCAAATCCGCCGATTTGATTTGATGGTTATCGGTATCAAACGAGCTCAGGGTCAATTTGAATTTCAACCAGATGGCGATACTATCATTCATGAAAATGATCATCTAATCCTAATCGGACCAAGCCAAAACATTGAAGCCTTACAAAGGAAATCTTGATTACGATGCTTTGACTGCTTTTCCTAAATGACTGACAACAGCTCCAAGACTGTCTGAATTATTTGAAACAGCCTCAGCCAAAGTCAGAGCCTGTTCTGCATCGCTCATTGTGTTTTTTGCTTTTTCATGAATCAACGAAACACTACGAGCAATTTCTTCTGTTCCTTTTGCTTGTTCTTCGTAAACTTGCACAATGGACTTACTCATAACATTGGCATCTTCGGCTTTTTGAATAACTTGTGATAAAATATTTTTACAATCACTGACTGAACTTTCGCCAGAGTGAATCGCAACTGTGTTCTTTTGTGCAATTTCACTGGCTCTTTGATCACTATCTTTAACAATAGTTTCCACCAATTTACGGCTGTCTTCTAAAATATGACGAATCTCTTCAGCTGAACTCCCACTACGCTTTGCTAAATCGGCAATCTCTGTTGCTACGACAGCAAAACCTTTGCCATGCTCACCAGCTCTTGCCGCCTCAACAGAAGCATTGAAAGATAATAATTTTGTTTGAAATACAATCTCATTAATCATTTGTGCTTTTTCTTCAATATCACCAATGACAGTATCTATCGAGCGAACTTTTTGTCTGAGCTCTTCAAACGAGCCCACAGTTGATTTATTTGTTTCTGCAATAGCATCGAGTGAACTTTGCACCTTTTTAATTGCCGTTGCTCCTTGATGCGAAAGCTGAGCAGTTTCAGACGCTCGAGCCGATGATTGATGTGCTTTTTCAGTGCCAGATTTCATCATTTGAGAAATCTCTCCAACTGTTGTGGTGATTTGCTGAACAACATTTTGCTGCTCCACCCCTGAGCCTTGCAAATGTTCGGCAGAATTTTTTAATTGCACGGAAGAAGATGCCAAACTTTGTGCTTCTTCAGATAGCTTAACAATTGCTTTTTGCACAGGCATCACCCATCGACGTATCTGCTGAGCTGCTGAAAAAACAGAAACTGCCAAAAGAAAAACCATCGCTATTAAAAAATATTGTACATTTTCTTTTTTTGATTGAGCCACAGCCAGCTGCACATCATCGACATACACGCCACTGCCTACAATCCATCCCCATGGTTTAAACAATTTAACATAGGAGACTTTTGGCAAAGGTTTATCTGTATTTGGCTTAACCCATTGATATTCTACATACCCCTCGCCTTTTTCATTTTCAACAGCACGAACCATTTCAACAAATAATTTTTTTCCGCTCGGATCTTTATTTTCTGACAAGTCCTTGCCGTCAAGCTCAGGTTTAAATGGATGCATAATCATTTGTGGATGTTGATTATTGATCCAGAAATATTCGTTACCCTGGTAACGCAATTGTTTAATTAGCAGTTTAGCTTCAGCTTGCGCCTGCTCAAGAGTCAGTTCTTTTTTCTCTACCTTGTCACTGTACAAATTTAATATATTAAATACCGATTGCACAGCAATTGAGATGCCTTCATTTTTATATTTGTAGGTTTGTTTTTCAAACTGAGGAAGTGTGAAAAACAAAAATACTGCAATCAGCGGAATCACGCCCAACAAGCTACTTAAAAATGTAAATAAGAATGATTTAAATTGTGATTTCATTAACACCTCGGTCTGGATACCTAAGAACCAGAAATACATTTTATTGACAAATAGCTGTCAGATACTTTTCGGTAGATTCTGTATTTAAGTTAAGATATTATTAAGCAATACGGTTTATTTTAAAACAAATTCCATCTCAAATTGAGAATTTGAATAAAAAAACTTTAATTAAGTTATTTTACTCAAATATAAACAGGATTTTTCAAATTGATATTTCCTACCATTTCGATGGCGGTAAAATCATGGCAACAAACGATACTCATCTATTGTGTTTCTAGATTTGCTGATCGGTTGAACGGTAAATAGAAATAGTTGCCTGAACCGAGATAAAATTTTCTATCCATCCCCCAACACTTCATTACCCCAGCCGTCGTAATTCCGCATTGCGATCCGACATTGGAAATAACCATTGAATAAGCTGTCCCCGAATCAACAATCGTTGAGGTATTTGCAAGACCAGTCCAACAGCGCAGGACACCTGTCGTTGTAATTCCACAACCACCAGATTCATAAAATGAAACTTTAGAATATACTGTACCTGAATCTACCACTGTTATGCTTGATTTATCTGATGTATAAAAACAATTCAGCACACCTGCCGACGTGACACCGCAAACCCTGCCGTAATATGAAACTGACAGATCTGTATATATCGTTCCAGAATCGTATGTCGTAGGCGTTGTCATCCACACTGAAGATGCTGACAACCCCCAACATCTAATATTTCCAGCAACAGTCAATCCACAAACCAAATTCCCATTAGCAGATATCTTACTGTACAAAGTTCCACTGTCCCAAACCGTAGGCGTAGACACCCAACTGAAATATGGCAAACGTCCCCAGCATTTTTGCACCCCAGCTGTTGTGATGCCACATGAAAACTCAGTCCCACTTGCTATATCAGAGTACAATGTGCCGGAATCAACAACTGTTGGCACTGTCGAGCTTCCGATGGCAGATGTTCCCAACTGAAAGCTACTGTTTTCTCCCCAACATTTCAGCACTCCATTTGTTTGTATTGCACACGTATGATAAACGCCGACACCGACTTTGTTATAAGCATTAGTATAATCTACCACCACAGGATAATATCTAGGAGTAATAGAATTTGATCCATCACCACTCCAGCCAAAACCCCAACAATTGAGTTGACCCGCTGTTGTAATCGCACAACCACGCCCAGCTAATGAAACTGTTGAATATGAATTCGAACTTGGTGTTAGCGTTGGCGTGGCAACATCTTGATATCCAAATACGTAATTTCCATAAATAAAATTCTGCGCCGACGACCAACAAATTAATTTTCCATTTGTTGTGATTGCGCAGGTTCCCTGAACATCAGAATATGTATGCGCAGAATCAATAACTGTTGGAACTGCGGCTTTAGCCCCATAACCGAGACCAAGTGCATCGTAGGGAGATGGCCCCCAACATTTTAACACCCCAGCCGCGGTGACGGCGCACGCATCGCCAGAATTATAATTAATATCAATTTTCGAGTAACTAACACCTGAATCTATTACCCTTGGTATGGGTGAGGCATTGTAACCGAGAATGCTAAGTGTGGTGCCAAATGAACCACCCCAACATTTCAATTCATTAGACGTTGTAATAGCACAACTCACTCTATCACCTAATGCGACATCTGAATACGTCACTCCTGAATCAATAACGACAGGAGCTGACTGCAGAGTCGCCGTTCCATCACCCACTTGACCTCTATCATTATATCCCCAACACTTTAAAACTCCGCCTGTGGTAATTGCACAGGCATGAGAGCCAATTGCAGATACTTTAGAATAGGACACACCACTATCAATCACCACCGGCGTTAATGAAGCCACAATATTGCCTTGCCCCCAACATTTAAGAACACCCGCAACAGTCACACCACACGAAGCATAATACCCTGCTGAGACCTGTGAATACTGAACGCCACTATCTATCACAGTCGGCACATTTAAATGCGTCTGCGTACCATTACCAAGTGTTCCATTACCATTATATCCCCAGCATTTTAAAACATGAGCGGAAGTAATCCCACAATTCGAAATATAACTAGAATCCACGCTAAGATATGAAGTTCCTGAATCGACAACAACAGGCGTGGTTCGATTTGTGTTCGTACCATCACCGACTGTGCCATAAAGGTTAGAACCCCAACATTTTAATTTACCGGAATTCAATACAGCACAGTTATGCGAAATGCTGACAACCGAATCAACAGTCGCTTGTGCATCTATAATAAATTGACGAAACTGTGATATCGAGCCAACGATTACTGCTGATCGCGAAGTATGTGTCATCGACAGGTATAATGATTTTTCTCCATCAACCACACCATCAGTTAACAAATCATAAGAAACTGATGCCGTCGTTTGATTTGCAAGCACAGTAACACTGTTGCCAATATTATAATCTACTCCCGAAGTTCCCGTAGAACCACCAGTGTTAAAATAAACGACTGTCGCATAAGGCTTGGCCCGATCCAATGTTACAGTCACTGTTTGAGTGCTGTTTGACTCTGTATCAATAGAATAAATTTTAGAAAAATTAACTTTTGTTGAAACATCAAGAGTATACGTAGCAGATGTCGCCGAACAATTCGAATGCAAATACCCATTTGTTCTTTTTGCATAAAATGTATATGTGTATCCATCTGCCAACGGAGATGTAAATACAACAGCATAGCTTGTTCCCGTCGAGGTGCCAGAAGCTACTTCTGTTGTGCAATTTGAATTGGAATAAATTTTAATAACATCTCCAGATACAACACCTGAAACACTGACATACGGCAAATCACCAGTCACTACTGAGGTATTATAACTGGAAGCCACACCTACTATCGGAGCAGAAATAACCGTATTTAAAACGTACTGCACATGCGCAGACGAACAACTTGTTGTATAACCACTCCTCGTTCGATTTGCGTAAAATTCATAGGTTCCATCCGTTAACACAGAGGTTGTATTCAATTGAATAAAAGTATTAATTGCCGTTCCTGTTACTATCTGCGTTGAGCAAGAACTATCTGTAAATAAAGAAACGGTATCCCCAGGAACAACCCCATTAACTAGAAATATTGGCAGAACTATCTGCCCAGGTGAAGATGATGGTGAATACAGAGTCACATTTGTTGGCGGTATATCAACTGAGTAGGTGACATGAGCCAACGAACAATCGGAAATTTTCCCATTTTGAGAACGAACAGCATAAATGGAATATTGACCAATAACACTTGAATACGAACTGGCTCCACCAAGGGCACTGGTTGTAATATCAACGGTAGTACCACTGGCAGTCTCTGTACCAACTGCTGATGTCGAACAATCACTGGTTGTATATAATGATACAGAATCGCCAGACAACACTCCTGCGACCCGAATCGTTGGAGTATCAGATGTTCCTGAGCTTATCGCCGGCGTCACCATTGATATCGCCGTGACCTTTGCGTAATAAGAATCCAAAACATAAACCACAGAGGCGGATGAACATGCAGATTGAACGGAACCATTAACGACACGTGAATAAAAAGTATAAGTGCCATCTGTCATCGAAGAGCTCACCGTCAGATCTACTGTTGGCGATGCGGCGGTTGCTTGCGCTACAACCGTACCAGCACAAGAACTGTCTGTATAAAGATTAATATCATCTCCTGTTACGACCCCAGAGTATGATACGGTAATTGTCGGTGTTCTGTTTGTTCCTGGCGATGAAGCTGGAGATGATAATGCCAATGCAGATGGTGTCGTGATGTTTGTATTTAAAGTATAAGATGCCACCGCCGTTGAACATGCAGAAGACACACTGCCAGAAACTTGTTTAGCATAAAAACTGTAAGAACCATCAGTCAAAGCAGAAGTCGTCAAATCAATACTTGTTGATGACGCTACTCCAGTTGCTACTTGAGTCGTACAAGTACTGTCTGAATATAAACTGACAGTATTACCGCTTGTGACACCATTCACAGTAATTGTTGGTGTTGACACGCGACCCGGAGAAGAACTTGGTGTTACAAAACTCAAAGAAGTTGGAGAAGAAAGCGGTGGAGTAAAAGAGTAATACGCATATGGAAAAGCAGGGAATGTTCCAACATCAGGGCAACCCGTATCACTGCCCGAACCATCGTCAATCACTGGTACATAAACAACAGGGGCTGTCGCCGCAGTTGTCATCGTTATATCAACAGACGCCGCATCAGCACCAGCTTCAGCCACAAGATTAGTACAAGTATATGGACCAGCATTTTCCCACTGGTATATTTTTACTCGGTTACCAATATTCAATCCTGAAACTGTAATCGAAGGTTTAGCAATCGAACCGGAATATACATACAACCCGCCACCGTAATCTGCAGGCGCCCCCACTCCATTCATACTCATCGTCACACCAG
>CAZMVK010000101.1:0-13247 GCA_964569545.1 uncultured Bdellovibrio sp. | reverse complement strand
TGTAGCCAGACTCTTACTCGACCCAAGACTTAGGTAACATAAGGATTCAGGCCAGAAAAAGTCCCAAGGGACCCCGCCCGCCCAGGGGGAGCTAAAGAAAAATAGCTTTTATCCGGCTTAGACCTTCTGATCACAGATTTCGAAGAATTTGTCCTATCTCTCGGATTTTGAATCTAAGACTGAGTGGTTTAAGGAATTGCCATTAATTTAATTTTACTCACAGTCGATCCCTGCCTTTAATTTAGCTTTTTACAATAAGCCCAATATTTGGTGGGCTTATTAGCCAGCTATTTTCTTTTAAAAAAGGACAAAATTTCGCAGACGCATTGGGCGTGAGTGAAACTGCTGTCGCAGCCCTTCAAGCAAAAATGTAAACTTAAAAAAAATTTATTAGGATATAATTTTTCATTTTACAATAGTTCCATCAGACCAGTTGCTCCATGAAGGGTTGACGACATAGATCCTCAATCCATTACTGCGCAGTGCTTTTATTGAAGTAGGATTAACTATTCGCAATGTGAATCCTGTTTCACCACTGTTTTTAATTTCTCGACGAATTAAATTTGTAGGGATTCTTTCTATTAATGTATAATTGATATCACGTATATCTACGTATGCATCAGGTGCAAAATTATTACCGATCAGCCACAAACACTGTTTGTCTTGGCAGCCAATGCCAGCGTTATTAACTTTTGGAACAGGTTTTTGAAGTTTAATTGGTAAAGACCAAGTTCCTTCATTTGAATTAACTACGTAGAAAAAAAATCCTTTTTGTTGAAAATCTGAAATCAGTTGAGATGGTAATCGATATGTAACAGTGGTTATGTTTGGGTTTGTGCGATTAATTCCCAACCCTTTTTCTGAAATACCTGATATTTCTGAGATACTTGAGACTAGCGCATAATCTGAAGTCCTGCGAATATCCAGTCTGATTTTTGATCCAAAACCCGAGCCTGATAGCCAAATGCAATTCATATCCTCGCAGCCCATTCCTGCGTTGCTCACGGCAGGTATTTTTTTAATCTGAGATCCAATTGATTTTAACAAAGTAAGGACATCAGGTAAGCTCTCGGCACCTGACATTTCTGGATATTTTAAGTTTTGATAAATGAATGGGAACAATCCTATAATTTGAGAATCTTTAAGAGTTAAATCTAATACATTCTTAATTCTATCAGTAAGTATTGAATTTGCATTGTTGCTTAGAGCACTCCTTGGATTTAATTTTGGATCAGAATATGGTTCTGTGTGTGCATCTAAAAATAAAATTATTTTCTGATTTTTATCTAATTTACTTTTTAATAATTGATACCAACTTGTCCAAGACCATCCTGCTGTTGCCGGATTAATACTGCAGTCATTCCAGCAGCCATAATAATCGAATCCAATCCAGTCATAACCGACAGGGACAGCAAAATCCTTATCAATCATTGTTCCAACGTTAAAAACAGTTGAGACAATCGTCTGTGAAAATGTTTGTTTAATTTTGAAACCAATATTTTCTAACTCTTGTTTACGTTCTTTTATTGAGATTTTATTATTGCAGAGTTTTTCTCCGGCATAGGGTTCGTCTAATGGGTAAAATCCTATGATTGTACCATCGTATACCAAGTCTTTGATGTCTTGTGAGAATTGAATCCAACGTTGAGACGAATCCGCTCTAAGACAAAAATCATTATCGTTGAAAAATATATGACCGACATCTACCAAAGCTTGTAATTTGTGTGCTTTAGCATTTTTTGCTTTATTAATTATACCTGACGCGAAGTCTGGTCCAGGTAAACCAACTATCCAAGAAAGGTTAATGTGGTCAGCAAGTTTATCTGACAAGTCGTCATTCCAGCCAGCTGATCCATAGTATGTAAAATATCGCAGTCCACTATTTGAAATTTGGGATGCTGTAGTTGTCGTCGTTGTTGCATTTGTGAAAAGAAATAAAACAAGTGCCGAGCTAATTAGTAACGCAAAATACATATAAATTTTAAAGCTAATTTTTTTCATATAACCTCATTTATCCATGCCACATCGTCATTTATGAAATTATACTTAAACAATAACGTTGATACGGTAAAAATCAACTTTTTGACAATAAGAACTGCCAGTCCATTATTGACAATGATTCTACAAATTTCAATACTTTGGCCTGAAGATTTAATAAAAACGATATGAAAAGCTCGACGTATGGAGTGTCTTTCTAACCAGACTCTTGCCTGAATCCAAGCTTAGGCAACATAAGGATTCAGACAAGGAAAAGGCCCAAGGGATCCCGCCCTTCCAGGGGAGCTGAAGAATAATAGCTTTAAAAATTCTTAGACCTGTAGCCCTCGGTATTAGAAGGGCCGTCTATATCTTCTAGACCTGTCCAGTGTTTAAGGTCTCGATTTCGGGACTATCGCCTTTACCTACAAATGACTCCAAATCAGATATACCAACAAAGAGAGCCATTAAAAAAGCCAATTTGACTAATTCGACCATTTCTGTTAGACTGGTTTTATTAGGAGTATTTATGAAGAAAATGACCTCGACATCAGCAAAAAATAATTTCGGCGAAATCCTGACCACCTCACAGCGTGAGCCTGTGGTGATTGAAAAGAACGGCAAGAATGTGAGTGTCGTTATTTCTTTTGAAGAATTTAAAAACTACCAAGAGACGGTAATTTCGGACAGGTATTGGGGCGAGAAAGCAGAGAAAGCCACCAAAATGATTGGCAAAGCAAAGAGCGAGAAATTTTATAAAGAGTTTGGAAAATAGCCAGAAATGCTCAACCTTGATTTTTCAGCACAAGCGATTAAATTCTTAAAGAAACTTTCTGTCAAATCAGCCAAACAAATCAAAAAAAAATTGAAGAAATGCGGTCAAACCCATAACCGCAGGATTCAGCTAAACTTTTTGGATACCCTTTCCGCCGAACAGACTCGGGCGAGTATCGGATAGTTTATTTGGTTAATGGCGACACACTTGAGATAAAAATAGTTGGAAAACGCAACGACGATGAGGTCTATAAAAAGTTAGCCAGATCGCAATGGCGGTAGGTTCTTAGAGAGAAATATTATTTTTAAAAATCAAAAAATAAGATTTAAAATTACTCTCGTTAATAAAAAATTAAGGCTTGTCGTAGCTTCTACAGCTTAAGACAGACAAAAGCTATTTCTCTTCATCTTTCCCTGTCGGGATGGGTTCCATCTAACCCTCGATTCATGCAGGAGTCTGGCTACAGATCTAAATAATCACCAATGCTTTTGTTCACAGTCGATCCGAGATAAATCTGTGTCGTCGCAAGTGACGAATGTCCCAGAGTTTTACTAATCTCAAAAAGATTAGCGCCATTATCAAGTGCGTGGCGAGAGCTTGAGTGCCTGAACCAATGCGAAAAACTTGTTGCCGCGAAAGCGCAACAAGCCCACCACTCTCAATGTTTGAAAATATAAAATCTTTAGCAACAACTGATTGCGAGGGCCAGAGGCAAAAGCAATCATACGCTTTATGGATTCAGTCGGTAAAATTTTGTTTTCAATATTGGCATATATTTTTTTTGATTTAATCGGCAGCACTTGGTTTACATTTACGCATCTGAATTTAAATTGTTAGACTTTGCGACTTATGAAGACGGTGCTTTAATGACCTAGACCTTTTCCGCCTCTATTTCGTATGGCGGGAAAGTGGCGGGAAAGCTTGAAATTGTCATTCCCGCCATCTTGACAGTGGTGGACAAAAGCAGAAGTGATCGAGATCTTATTCCGCTATTTCTGACTGTGCAGATGTTCGCGAGCTTCTTTGTCTAAAACGGCTTCCCAATCTTTTTGTTGTTGCAGTTGTTTTTTAATTTCTTCTGCAGGAACAACTGGGCCTTTGTTAACACCTGGACAGAACGTTAAAATTTCTTTAGTCCATGTTTTTGCGTTCATAGCCTCTGGCCAAAATGGCCAAGTCCGACATTGAGTCGGGCGCGCGCTATAGACTGTACATTTTTTGCCTTGTAGGAAAACACAATCAGTCGTGACAATGTTTTCTTTCAAATGAAAAAAGCCATTGGTTTTATTGCAATATTTTTTGGTGAATGCGGTGGCATCAATTCCTAAAACTTTGGCCATGTTCTGGCGATCTTCTTTGGTGACATACACAAAACCGTATTCACCATGAGAAGCGCAACATTGGCCAGAGCCTTGACACTGAAAACGTACACCTTTTTCCCACCACTGATTTTCATTTTTTGACATTGTTACTGATCCTTATTTTTGATGGGCGTGAGGTGCATGTGTTGCAAGGTAAGGTGTTAAACGTTCGCGTACGTGATCTGGTAACGAAATTTTATGGCCTGTGGCCGCATCCAAGAAAGTATGAACCATTAAGACTTCGGCATTTTTGTGTTTATTTTGCGTGAAGGTGTATTTCATTTGAAAAGATGAATTACCTAAATTCACGACCTCAGCTTGGATTTGATAGGTCTCGCCTGGGAAAAATGGTTTTAGGTAATTGCATTCAACATGACGAATGGGAACCATGTACTGTTGAGTACGAAACCACTCGGCATAACCAAAACCAGCATCTTGGATGAAGTCTTCAAAACAATCGTGAGCCCAAGATAATGTGTTTGCAAAATAAGCAATCCGCGCGGGATCGCCCTCGCGAAAGCGGATGGTTAGGTTTTTGCTGAATTGCTTAGTTGTCATACTCACCTCAAGCTTGACATTTTTAGCGACTTCCTTGAATTCTAGCATCTTATTTTTGATATTTTATTTTCTGAGTGTTGATTGCCAATGCGATGCGGTAACGCGAAAGTAGTTTTTTTGAGTACAAAAATTTATAGCCCACAAGATTTTCCGGCCTACTTACCAAAGCTCAATGCTTTGTATGATGATTTATTTTCTGGCGGCAAAGGTTTTCGCGCCAAAATGATCCGTCTGATGAGCGAGAATTTGTCAGTGCCTGAAAAAACTGAACTGCTTTTAAGTCAAACCATCGAGTTCATTCACAATGCCTCGCTTTTACATGATGACTTGATTGATCGTTCGCATCTTCGTCGTGGCAAAACCACGGCCTGGCTCAAATTCACTCCCGAGTATTCAGTGTTAGCCGGGGATTATCTGTTGGCGCGTGTGATGGTGAATTTGGCAAGCTTTGGCAACATCCGTTTGGTGCAATACACGGCTCAGATGATTTCAGATTTGTTAGAGGGTGAGTGGTTGCAGGATTCCATTGTTGGTGATTTTAGTGTCGAGCTCAGTCAATTGGATCGTGTTCACAATTTAAAAACAGCTTCATTGTTTAAATGGTGTTTGCGAGCGCCATTTATTGCATTGGAAAAATACGAACCCGAATTGCATACCACATTGGAAGAGATGGGCACCTTGCTGGGGCAATTGTTTCAGCGTTCAGATGATTTGTTGGATTATGATATCCGCAATTACGAGGGCAAAGCTATTTTGGGAGATTTGAAATCTGGTTATTTGAATTCTTTTGCGGCTTTTGCTACCAATAATTTGTCTGCAGATAAAAAAAGCGAACTGCGCAAGGTTGAAAATTTAGATCAGTTTATTCAAATCATCGGTGGCAAAGATCAGTTTGATCAGTTCGTAAAATCTTTTGATGAACAAAATGTTTTTTTGATTCAGTTGTATGATCATCATTTGAAAAATCTTAAAAAATATTTAGTAGAATCTCAGTGGCCATTATTAGATAAGTTACAGCCGTTGACCGAAATTCTTTACTGGCGACGTCGTCCTTGATGACTGAACTTTTAACTTTAAATAAAAAAGATGTTAAATTCAGTTCGTACCTTAACGGTACGTTTTCAAATACTCATCGTGCTTTGCCTTTACAATCTTTGAATGTAAATACTGAGCAAGAGCAAGTGACCTTTCAAATCGTTCCATGCCAGAAAATTTATGCCAGCGGGATGTTTCAACGAGTTCGGGCTGGTTTGCGTGCGCTTAAAATTCGTCATTGGGGTTTGTGGTTTGTACCGACTTGTTTGATTGCCAGTTTGAATTTACAAAACGGTCATGATTTGTCGGCGGCTTATTTTTCAAGTGCACTGGGCGCTTTGTTTATGTTGATCACCGCCGGGCTTCGTAATGAGGTTCGTGATCACCTGAATGGTTTGGATCGTTTATTTCCACAGGCCGGCAGTCAGGTGATTCAGCAAGGTTGGTTTGCCGCTCACCAGTTGACTAAGGCGTCCTTGGTGTTTGTGTTTTTGGCTGTGATTTGTGGTTTGCCAGCCGTGTTGCAAGATCCAAATATTCTGTGGCTGATTGCTGTGGTTGCTGTTTTTTCTGCGTGGATTCATTTTGGCGATTCTGTTGGCATTAAATTTCGTCATCTGACCGAGTGGTTGGTATTTTTTATTTTGGGACCATTTTTGACTGTAGGTTTGCAGTTGTCTGCTGGAGGAGCGCTGACTGAACAAGTTTTTTATATTGGTTTTCTTTGTGGTGGGGCTGCTCTGTATTTTTTGTTTATGAAAAACTGGACACAAATTCTGGTTTTGGGTCAGGCTCATTTACACAATCACAATCTGAACAATACCGTGACCTGGCTTGGTTTTGAAAAAAGCAAAGCACTCTTAGAAAAATCATGGTTGTTTTTGATGACAGGTTGGTTGCTTTATCATTGGTTTTTTAGTTCGTTTTTTTGGTTTTCTATTATGTTGTTGTCGACATTGTTTGTCAGTCTTTCCATGTTACGAATTTTACGTCGTATCAACAGCCCGGTTGGTTCAGGCTTGCATGTTTTTAAACGTGTCTCGATTTACAGTCTGACATTTTTATTTTCTTTGTGGGTTTTGCAATCATTTTGGAGTCTTTTATTTTGAACTCATCGATGCGACTTTGGCGTCAATCTTCTGAGTCTTTAGAGCAAAGTCAGGCTGGACAAGAGCTCTTACAAAGCTTGCACGTGGTTCGCGAATCTTTAACAGTTGAAATTGTCGATGTTAAGCCTGAGGCCTCAGTTTCTTATCTTTTGTGGAATGATTCTGGTTTGTCTTTTGTAGATGAGAACAGTGGGGCCAAGCCTTTAACTTTGCATTTGGATTTTATTAACGACAAACAAAATTACAGTCGTTTTTCACATCGTGGGAAAAATGAATTGATTGCTAAAGCTATTGGTATGTCCAAGGGCTATCGTCACGTTATCGATTTAACCCTGGGTTTAGCGCAAGATGCTTGGTTCTTAACAGAGCTAGGCGCACAAGTTGTAGGTTTTGAGCGCTCACCTTTGGTTTATCTTTTGGTATCTGATGCGCAACGAAGAGCGCGAACAATAAACAGTACAAAAAAACATTTTTTATTTTCAGCTTATGCTAACAGTTTACAGTTATTGCAAAAGCAGGTTGAAAAACCGCAGACGTTGACTGATTTTTTAGGTCAATATTTATCCAATTCAATCAATGATAAGGTGAATGACTTAAATAATGTTAAAGAGAATAATTTGGATTTGTGGGGTTCTGTAGATTGGGCTTCGACGGTATTGTATTTAGATCCGATGTTTCCTGAAAAAAACAAAACAGCTTTGCCACGCAAAGAGATGCAGATTTTCAGAGGCTGGGTTGGGGCAGATGCGGACTCGCTAGAATTATTAAAACTAGCAATGCAATTGCCTGTGGATAGAATAGTGGTTAAACGTCCGATGAGAGCTGAACCTTTGTTAGATAAGGTCACTCATTCGTTTATCGGCAAAACAGTACGTTATGATTTGTATGGAGGTTTGCGATGAAAGATTTTTTTGAAATTTTAAAAAAAATGGCACTGCTTGAATGGCACAGTGTTCGTTGTCTCGGTCCCTCTATGCATGATCGTCAATTATCAATTATGGAAACTGGTGGCGAGAAAACACGTTGGATGATGGCTTTTGCATCTTTGCGAAGCTACAGTTTTGCAGCGTGGTTGTTGTTGCTGGTGGTTTTGTATTTTACCACCGGAGATTTAATAAGTTTGCCGATGTCGAAATTTATTCAGTCGGTTGATGGGCAAGAATATGATTGGATTTTTTGGTTGGGTGATCGCGGGTTGGTAGGTTTGTTGTTTGGCTTAGGCGTCAGTGTGCCAGTCGCGTTGATTGCAAGATTTGTTGCTTGTCGTTCGTTGATAGTCTCAACGGTGATATCTGTTTTCTTGTTGTTGTTAGCAGTTTTGGCGGTGCGAGCAGGTCTTAGCTCCGTGGTGTTTTCATTTGCTATGTTTGTTGGTCTGTTTGCTGTTTATAGTGTCAATGGCTTTTGCAAAACCTGTAATTGGAAAAAATGTGTTGTCATCGGTACAAATGATGAAGCGGTGAGCACGCACGCGGCTATCGAAAAAAATATTATAAATCAAACTGTGAAATGGCGATCTATTGTTTCGCTCTGTTTTGTTTTGTTATTTTTGATCTTTTCTTTTGCCTGGTATTCGTATTTGCCATGGATTTTGTCTACTCTGCAGTTTTCATTGCAAAATTCATTTCAGGGTGGCGGCGAGATGGCCATGGAATCGGGTTCTTTGTTGTTAAGTCATGGGCGAGTCGTTCAGTGGTTTGTCAGTGCTGTTGCCTTTTTGATCTTAGAAACTTTCGCCCAGATGATTTTTTTCCATTTTTATTATCAATTCAAGAGCCGCGCGAGATAAAATAGCCTTCAGCAAGGTTTTAATAGCTTAAATCCCGCCATTGCGCTATCTTACGCGATGGTGAAAACATGAAATTAAAGCCCACAATAAAAACTCATTGGCTGGCGTCGCAAAATCCGCTGACTGTTTCTTTAGCAGGATTGCAGCGCGTGGTGTTCGCTCCGCGGTTCTCTCTTTTGAATTTACAGTTTTCGCCCGATGCTCAGGCAATTGAAATTCCTGGCCAGAACGAGGTTTACAGCATCACTCCAGATGTCGAAGAAATTCAGACAATGAAATACCGTCAGTTTCAGGCTTCAATGGATTTGTTTTCAAGCCTATTTACTGGGCATAATTTTCTTTCTCAAAGATTGTCGCCGCAATTGAAAACTTTGGCTGAATCATTGGAATTTCATTTTGATGATGGTCAGTGTTTATCCTTGATTGGCTTGTTTCGTCGTCCCGGTTTGCCAATGTTTGTAAATCCGAAATATTATTTGCAGGATCGCAGTTGTTTGTGGGAACAGGTTTTAGATAAAAAATCAGTCGATTTGCTAAAGCCATTAAAATTAACTGAAACACAAAAAAGAAATTTGGATTTTAAAAAAACTTGGATTGTGATTTTGGAAATCATCGCTTGGTCGTTACAAAGACAACGCCAGATCGGTGATTTACAAGTATTGTGGGTAGATCCACAACAGAGCAAGGCTCCATCTGTTGAAGATGTTGTGCAGATATCAACAATAAGTCCAACAAATCGAAACGCCTATAAATTGAATGACCTTGAGTTTTTATCTTCACGCCCCTTGGCTGCGACGATCATGGCAGATGGTATTCAGCAAAATACTGCGCGCATTTTATTGTGGGAGGGTGAAGCCAAACATCCAGCGCCAGGTTCATTGCATTTGCACAGTGTACCTTTTTTCTATGAGCATGCATTGCCAGGGCATTTTCAAGACCACAATATGAGCCCGCGAGTTGAAGAGCTCAAGGCTGTGGCTGATTTGGATGCAGATTACGATTGGCAACCACGTCTGTTTGGATTGCAATCAAGCTCTCGAGAAATTTTAAAAACTCATGAACGAATTGAAGCCTGGATTGCCAAAGATAATGTGTTTTTTATCAATCATGTTTTGATTCAAGGCGAACAGTTTAAACCAAAGTTATGCACTCGAGAGTACGATGGTGCATTACAGATTTCAGTTTCATTTATATTAGAACATCTCAAGGCACGACATGCGAACATGCCTCGTTATATTGAAAAAATTCTGGCGCCATTTTTTGGTGGTTTGGATTTGTATTTTGGTCTAGACAGAAAAGTTTTTGCATCCAAAAATGATCAGCATCGGGCTGCTGATATGCTTTTTTTGCGTCACCAGGGTTTGGCTTTGTTTTGTTTGCTTGAGCTGACCAATTGGATTTTACAAAAACCATTGAGTTCTGGTCAGGTGATCGAGTTTATCGAAGATCAAACCTTGCCGGAAGCCGATCGTCAGTTTGAAAAATTCATTCAGTATTTGAAAGAATCCATTCCGGGTCTATTGGGAAAACCAGGAGCTCCTTTTGAGCAAATGTTTTCTGGTCCGGTCAAAGGTTTGCTTTATGATTTTACTGAAAAGTTTTTTTTAGCTCTAAGGCAAGATCAGTCTTTGCTTTTTCGAGATCAAAAAGTAGTCGAAGTTAAAAATATTCATCAACAGGTTTTGCCAGTACTGCGATTTTTACTGTTGTATTTGATCGAATCCAATCAAGGTAAAATTTTAACTCGAGTGCAATCGCCAATGGGTGAAAAATTTCTGCGTGATATTCGTCTTTGGACGGAATCCCATGTTGTGGCAGAAGACGCTTGGTCTAATGATGATGTTATGTGGTTGGATTTGGGTTTGCCACACAGGTGTATGGTGCCTTTGTTATTTGAAATGGCGGATTCTGGTTTTGATATAGAATTTAATGGCAAACCATTTATTGCTGAAGACAGTCCGTTTGAATTTGTTTTTTCTGTTACTGACAGTGAAAACAAAGAAAATGCCAACTGGTTTGATTTGCATCCACAAATATTTTTTAACGGAACACGAGTTGTAACCGAAGAGGTTCATCTGAATTTCATTCCAGGCCAGGTGGGTTTTGTCGAGTACCGCGGACAGATGTATCGTATCGATAAAAAACAGGTGCCAACTCTCAAATCACTGCAAAAATTTTGGAGCAAAATCAAAGGACAGAAACTGAGACTGCAAAGAGATGCCTTTGGTGAGAAAGTTTTTCGATTACAAAAATCTCAAGCTTTGGAGCTCTTGATGCTTAAGGCTCAGGGGCTGCATATCGAAGTTTCTGGTCAGTGGAAAAAAGTTTTTGATTATTTTGAAAAGGGTTTGGGAGTAGAAAAAATTCAGTTACCAGAAGTAATGAATGAGGTGCTATTGCATCACCAACGCGAGGGTGCGCAGTGGTTGCACGATCTTTATGAATTGAAATTGGGTGCCATTTTAGCTGACGAGATGGGTTTGGGAAAAACCTTTCAGGTGTTGGCATTCTTGGCTAGCCTTCAAATGCAAAAAAAATTAGGCAAATGTTTGATAATTGTACCGACCTCATTGGTTTACAATTGGTTGGATGAAAAGAAAAAATTTGCTCCTGATTTGCCGGTCAGGGTATTTCAATCGCAAGATTTGGAAAAAATTAAAACTGAAATGGCCGAGACCGAAGATCTGGTGTTAATAGCAACATATGGTTTGTTAACTGAAAATCCAGATTTCTTTGAAGCTCACAATTGGAATGTATTGGCCTTTGATGAGGCACAAAATCTTAAAAATATCACTTCGTTGCGATCCGTGACGGCACGCAAGTTGAAGGCGCAGTTCAAAATTTGTTTAACTGGTACGCCAATGGAAAATAATTATTTAGAATTTTTCTCATTGTGTGATTTGGTGGTTCCGGGTTCGTTGGGAGAGGTCAAAGCTTTCCGTAATATGTATTACAACAGGGATGTCAGTATTGAATCGTTGCGCGAACTGCGTTTGGTTTCAAAACCATTATTGTTGCGCAGAACAAAATCACAAGTGAAATTGTCATTACCCGAAAAAACAGTGCACAAGGTTTTATTACCATTCAGTGAAAAGCAAAAAGACATATACAAGAAAATGGCGATGGCATTTTCTCGCCAAGTCGAAGATTTAATCTTAGAACAAGGCGAACGCAAAGCCCAGATTGCCATGTTTGCGGCGTTGATGCGTCTGCGACAAATTTGTTCTGATCCGGCGGCGGTGCCAGGCGTGCTGTATCCAGAAAAACCTGTAAAGATCGAACATTTTTTAAACTCACTGCAAGAACATTTGGAAAACAATGAGAGTGTGATTGTGTTTACACAATTTCTTTCAACCTTGAATCGTATCGAGGGAGAACTCAAAAAAGCGCAAGTGCCAACATTCACCCTTCAAGGCAAAGTTTCTGCCAAAGAACGTTTGCGATTGATTGGTGAATTTCAAAGACGTCCAGAGCCTGCGGTGATGTTGATGACTCTGAAAACAGGTGGTGTTGGTTTGAATTTAACCAAAGCATCTGTGGTGTATCATTTGGAGCCTTGGTGGAATCCTGCTGTTGAAAATCAAGCGACAGATCGAGCACATCGTATGGGACAGACCAAGGATGTAAAAGTCTACAATCTGTTGATTGAAGGCTCTCTGGAAGAGCGCATTGCTGATTTAAAACTGAAAAAGCAAGATTCGTTTGATTTGCTCTTTGGTGTCGATGAGATGCTAGAAGACGTCAACGTATCCAGTGATTATGCCCTGACCAGAGATGATTTTATTTATCTGCTAAAGTAGAAGCCTAATAGCAAAAGTTTAAATTTTCTAAATCATGACTTTGTACAAATCATTAATATTAATTAGTTGGAGCCAGTTTCTGTGGGCTCTTTCTTTTTTGGAGCGCTCATTGGTCTCTTCATAGAGATGGAATCTAGTTTTAATTTTTTATCAATTTCATGTTGAATTGATTCTCCCCACTGTCGAGACTCTGCTGGTCCATAGTGAATGCCGTCTGAGTTTCCAGGTGGGTATTTTGTCAACTGAGTGGAATCGATAAACTTGCATGAAGCGGCTTCAACAGTTGACCTAATCTCCTCAACTCCTTTTTTTAAATTAGATTTAAAAGGATTTTTTTGTAAATCGGGCGGACCAATCCAAATACACTCTCGCCCATTTTTTTTCGCAAGCTCAGCCATTTTTTTAATTTGAGGCAATTCTCTATTTATGCTGGTCTGGCTTGATAAAATATTTGTACCAAGTGAGATGACTGTTAAATCAGGGTTGAAATCCTGGTCTTCATTTTGATGAGAATTGAGCTGATGAGATTTGACTCGAGTTTCGCTGCGATTATCTTTGCGCCAATAACCGCAATTTGTTGTTTTAAAATTTTTTCCTTGCGTGGTCCATGTTGATGGTGAAGAGCCACAGCTTGAAACCGAGACAACCTCTTGAGCAATCGAACGAAAGTATTTATCTAGAACTTTTCCGCATTGACCGTAAGAATGAGAATCCCCCAAAAAAAGAATTCGTTCAAAAGCAGACGCCGTGTTGATATTGGCAAAAATAAGAATCGTGATACATAAAAATTTTATCATCGAGTAAACCTACTCTTCTCTTTTGAGAAGAGCAAGCTCCTCACAG
>CAZMVK010000100.1:11644-13339 GCA_964569545.1 uncultured Bdellovibrio sp. | reverse complement strand
TGATCGCAGACACAGAGCACTTGATTAAACAGCTCAAAACAAATGTTTCTCGCCTTTCTAGAATAGCCACAGGTCATTCTGATGGATCTTCCATAGAAGTCTCTAAGGATTATTCAGAAGTAACTTTCTTAGCTGCTAACCATGAAAAATCTGAGATAAGAACTCACCATCCAGATTTAAAATTTGAAATTGTAGTCACAAATGTATTTTATTCTGTTAGCGCAAAGGTATTAAGCATCACTCCTAATGGAGCTATTCTAGATCATTCCCTAACGGTAAAACATAATGCAACACCATTTGAGGCAACTGTTATTATTTCGAATCGAGACAGAAATGTGCCGAAAATATTTTTACGTTTCAAAGCTATTGTTATTGGCGGTCCCGATTATTCAAGCCGCATCAGTTTCATTTCAGACGAAAAAGATGCTCTCGTTAAATTAAAAGAAATCTTGGTTCGCAAAAAATCTGCTTGATAGCAATCAATTTAAATAATTTAGTTTAAAACTTTCAATTATGAAAAATAGATTAACCTGCTCAAATTAAAACATTTTAGATTGTTTTTTGCCTAATTGTTACTTTGCGCATTGAGAAGAATAGAATCGCAAAATTTATTATAATATCCAAAGCTGGCTTAAGCTCTTGAATATAATCACCACCATTGAACGTTGCATCAACGGCCCTGGGAACGGCTCCCAATAAACATACAAACAATGCAACACCGATCCAATACAATCCAGATTTTTTAATTCGAATCAACTGAATCAAACCAATCAACTGCAAAATTCCGATGGCACATAGAGAAATAAAATACATTTTATAAAGAAAGCTAAATTTATCAGTCCCTAATATCCCGGCGATACCTGGCTCTTGAAAAACCAAGGTTGGGAAAGCAACACCCAACCATACTGCGACCGATACTGCAATTTGCGTTACACCGATAAACAACCAATTTTCATGAATAACGAATGCATATTTTTTTGCTGCCATTTTTTCTTGGTCAAACTGACGCATAAAAACCCAATGAATAAAATTAAACAGCATCATTAAAACTGAGACTAAAAAATAACCAGTTATCACTGCAAAAATAACAGCAAAGGTATCTATTTTAACAGTAGCAATGAATTCTTCATTTTTCTGAAATATTTTTCCAAGCTCATAAAAACCATAAAGCAAACACAGAATAAATCCACCGTATTGTAAAACTTTTGAATCTATTTTTTGTGGCAATACAATTTTCGAAAGACTTTTCATTTTCTCTTTAAATAACATAAATTCTCCTATAGACTGCTACAGACCTGGTGCGCGCGCTGTTTCCATGGGCAACCTTGGCATTGCCACCACCTGCCAAAAAAATTCTTCTTCCGTACAGGGAACGTTTTCCTGATTGATTCTAGTACAAAACTTATAAGCAATACAATGATGAGAAACTCTGCAATTAATATTTTCTACCGAAATCATACCTGGAAAGGTTGGACTGCCGGGAGGACTAACTGCCGCAGTGATTTGCGCATTAAATGGCAAAGGAGAAACCGGCTCAAAAAGAATGCGCGCAGATGTCGTTGCCGTGATTGTATTTGTGAGGTTTTTAATTCCGGGTATCAATTGAGCATTATCTGCCATGGCTTGTGAGCCTGACATAATACTTGCTAAAAAATTTAATTTAAAAAAATTCTCGTTTGGCTGTTTTTTATGAAC